>JBDHDN010000066.1:0-12254 GCA_039591485.1 Gemmatimonadota bacterium | reverse complement strand
CGACGGGCCGGTTGCGGAGAAGCTGGCCAACGCCGTCCGCAACCTCCACGACCAGCGCGTCCTCGACGCGTCGGACGGCTGGATCTACGGCGTGACCGTGAACGGGTATGGTGCGCTGATGCCAGGGTACGGAGGGCGGCTCGCTCCCGAGGATCGGTGGCACATCGTCAACTACGTTCGCGCACTACAGGGAGACGCTCCGTGAGCGCGCCGAAATCCTACAGTGAGATCTACCGGCTGGGCGCCAATGCGCCGGCGCGTCCGCTGTTGGCCGCCGGTGTGGTGCTTGCCGTGCTGGGGATGGGCAGTTTCGTTCTGCTCGCATTGGGTGACGACCCAGGCCGCGCGTGGCGAATGTTCCACGTGAACTTCTTGTTCTTCACCGGAGTGGCGCAGGGCGCCATCGTCTTCGCGGCGACCCAGAAAATCACCAAGGGCGTGTGGTCCGGCCCGATCATCCGGTTCGCGGAGGCAGCGGCGCTGTTCCTGCCGATCGCACTGATCTGCTTTCTCGTGCTGTTCCTCGGGAAGCATCATCTGTTTCCCTGGATCGAGCATCCGACGCCGGCGCGGGGCAACTGGCTCACCGTCGGGTGGGTGTTCTGGCGTGACCTGGCCGCACTGCTCGCGCTGCTCGGGGTGACGCTGACGTTCGTGTACTACGACGTGAAGCCGGACGTAGCGGAGCTGAAGGAGCAGGTTACCGGGTGGCGTCGTCAATTGTACGATCGCGTCGCCGGCGACTACGTTGGCGCGCCCGAACAGCTCGCGGCGGTCGAGCGCCGGCTGACGGTGCTCGCACCGATTCTCTGCCTTCTGTATGCCTACCTGTTCTCGCTGCTCGGCTTCGACCTGATCATGTCGCTCGCTCCGTACTGGCTGAGCAACCTGTTCGGTGCGTTCTTCTTCATGGGTGCCTTCCTGACGGGCCTCACGATGCTGGGCATGATGACCGTCTTCTGGCGCGGACGGCTCGGCATGACCGACGTCATCGGACGCGAGCAGTTCCACGACCTCGGGAAGCTCGTGTTCGGATTCTCCGTGTTCTGGGCGTACCTGGTCTTCAGCCAGGTGCTGGTGATCTGGTACGGAAACCTCCGGGAAGAGACCGCCTTCGTCTTCTATCGGATGTGGGGTGAGTGGCGGCCGATCGCGGCGCTGGTCGGCTTGATGGTCTTCCTGATTCCGTTCTGGGGACTGATCTGGGTCAAGGCGAAGATCACGCCGGTCACCTTCACCATCTTCGTGGTGATCAGCTTCCTTGGAGTGTGGCTCGAGCGGTATCTGCTCGTGCAGCCGTCACTCACCGAGGAGGGCCCGGCGTTCGGACTTCCGGAGGTCGCGATCTCGATCGGCTTTCTCGGGCTGTTTCTCCTCGCATACGGGATCTTCGCCGGCACGTTCCCAATGGTGAGCCCGAGGCTCGTCAAGAGGGCCGAGGCCACTGGCCACCACTAGACGGTCGGGCGGACGGGCCTTCCTTGCTACCTTCATGTTGACGCTCGCATCGAGCGGCTCGATCCGATTCGCTCAACTCCAACGCACACTCGCAGCGCTCGAGGAGGGGCCGTCGCCATGAACGAGCGCGCCCTGGTCTGGCTCGAAGCCGCGCGACTCGCTCTCGAGGGGCACACGGCGGGGATGGCCACGGTGTCGCGCCGCCGTGGCTCGTTGCCGATGGCGCGTGATGCCAAGCTGGTAGCGTGCGATGACGGGCGCCACTGGGGTACCGTGGGCGGGGGGTGTACCGAGGCCGACGTGATCGGGCAGGCACTCGAGGCGGCGGCGGCTGGACGGCCAGCGGTTGTCCGTCATACGCTCAACGCCGACCTCGCGGGGGACGTGGGGCTCTCCTGCGGTGGCACGGCCGAGTTCTTCTTGGAACCCATCGTCTCGGGTGCGACTGCAGCGGCTCTCTACGAAGCGGTAGGACGAGCCATCCTGGCGCGCACGCCGGCCGAAGTGCGGACCGCCGTCGATTGGACAGCCGGACCCTCGAAGCGTGCGCGGGTAGGGGAGGAAACACTGGTGCTCGGCACGATGCCCGCGAGGGTGGAGCAGTACGACGGAGACCGTGAGGCGGAAGAAGAGTTTGGGCTCTTCATCGAGGCCGTTCCGCGCTTGCCTCGCGTCATCGTGTTCGGTGCAGGGCATGTCGGTGTGGAGATTGCTCGCCTTGCTGCGCGCGCCGGCTTCTACGTCGTGGCAGTCGACGACCGGGACGAGTTTGCCGATGCCCGCCGCCTACCCGGTGTGGACGAGGTGATTGTCGAAGGCTTTCGGACCGCGCTCGACCGGCTGCTGCTCGACGCGGACGACTACGTGCTCGCCACGACGAGGGGGCACAGCTTCGACGCATACATCGTGGAGCGGACCGCCGCGAGCGACGCTCGCTACGTCGGGATGCTGGGCAGCCGGCGCAAGAAGGAGGTTATCTGGAAGGCCCTGCGGGCTGCGGGAGTGCCGGAGTCCGCGCTGGCCCGAGTCCGCGTGCCGATCGGCGAGTCGATCGGAGCGGACACACCCGCAGAGATCGCCGTGTCGGTGGTGGCCGAGTTGATCCGGATTCGCCGATCAGGGGATTTGCCGGGCAAGTAGCCGCAGAGAGTCGGGCGGCAGCGCGGCCCTGAGGAGCACCATGCGGCCGTCCCGGACCAGCGCCGCCGTCGATGCCCATTGGGCTTCTGCCTCGCGTCCGCGATCTGCCCCGTGCGAGTCGGCCTGCAGCCGAGCCAGCACGACCTCCGCTGACTGTATCAGCTCCACGGGGACCGAGCCACTCCATTGCACGAGTCGCACCGACGGCTCCCCGTATAGCGCACCCGTCTCGACCGACCGGATGGGCAGGTTGGGGATGTGGCGGATCACACCGTCCAGGTGGTCCGCCGCCGCTTCGAGGTCGGCAGACGTCCACTCGGTCGCTGGCAGGAGGATCTCCCCGGTTTCGACCAGAACCGCAGCATCCGGGATGGTCACAGCGGACACCGTGACCACTCCCGCCGGGAGCGCCTTGCTCTCGATTCGCGCGTCGGGTGCCGAGTCGGGTCCGGCAATGCGCCCCGCCGTCTCTGTGGGCGCAGCCGGTACCGGCTGCTGGCGACGCACTGCTGCCTCATAGCGCGCGGCCGCTTCCTCAATAGCAGCCTCGGCTGCCGGGGAGGGCTCGGCAGTCTGCATTCCCCGACGCGGCCGGGATGCAGTCTCCTCCACGCTCTCCTGCCCCTCGTTCCGGACATCCGCCTGCTGGACCACGTCGGCAGCCCTGGCGAGCTCCGCCGCCACGGGAGCCCCCCGCGGGGCCTCGTCGGCTTGAGCTTCCGTCATGCCTCCGACATCTGCGGCTGCCGGCGACGTGGGCGGCGTCATCTCCAAAGGCGGTCGACCGCCCTGCGGGCCGATGCCGATGGCCCCACGGGCGATCCAGCCAATACCTACGGCCAGTACCAGCGTCGCCGCCCACCCGAGCGCCGTGAGTCGGCTGATGCGGGTCAGCCGGCGTCGCTGCTCCGTACGTCCCGCCCGGGCGAGCACGTCGGCAAAGGACGGTTGCGGTGCCGGCGCGGGTGCGGCGACGGCGAGGAGCGAGGCCGACCGCTCCCGCACCTGGCGCGCCTCGGCCAGCAGTGCCCGACACTCCGCGCACTGGGCAAGGTGGGACTCGATGACCGCTCGGTCACCCCCGTCATCGGATTGCCCGTCCGCCGGTCGCTCGATCGCGTCCAGGTACGCGTGCAGCCGTCCCTCATCCACGTGCGACATGTCTACCCTCCAGGGCTGCGTGCGCATCGACCAACCGCTTTCGCGCGCGTGCGAGCGTCGTGCCGATGGCCGTGACCGCAAGGCCTGTCTGACCCGCGATCTCCTCGTAATTCAGGCCCGCGTCCCACAAGAGCAGCACGTCCCGGTCGCGCTCGCTCAGCGATTCCAGTGCCCGTCGCACTTGACGCTCGCGCTCGCTGCGCTCGAGGATGGCGTCGGGCTCCTCGGGTGTGGCCGCCTCGACTTCGACCTTGACCAGCTGAAGGTGACGACGCCGGCGGATGGCCGAGCGCGCCTCGTCGCGCGCCAGATTCGCGGCGACGGTGAACAGCCACGCACGGGGATTGTCGGGATTCTGATCGAGGGCACGCACGAACACCTCCTGGGCCAGGTCCTGGGCCCGGTCCGCATCCCACACCTTCCGGTGGAGATAGCGGACCAAGTCCGGGTACGTGTCGCGGTAGACCACCGACCAATCGACGCTCACGGTGTGCAGTCTACCGGCCGCGGAACTCGCGCACCAGTCGCCGCAGTTCGCTATCGCTGACGGTCGTCGCACCTCCGTCCCCGATGCGGATGCTGAGATGCTCACCGGCGACCAGGACGGTCCCGAGCTGGGTCACGAACGGCTCGAGCTCGGGGAGCGCCTCCAGCACGGCGAAGTACGCCTCGCTGAACGACTCGATCCGGACGACACGAGCCGAGTCGGCGTGTCCGAGGTCGGTCCATACACCGTCGATCGCTCTGAAAAGACGACCAGCGACGTGACGCGCCTGACCCATGTGCCCGTTCTGAAGCATCGCCTCGTTCGCCGCTTCGAGTTCGTCGGACGACACGGCCAGTCGCCTCGCTCGGTCGCGCTTCGCTTGCTGCACCGCGCCGACGCCGGTTGCGGCACTCGGCGAGGACGCCACGGTGCTGACGGGCAGCGCCTCCGACCGGACGACGCCACGTGCGACCGCAACGTCCATCGGTTCTTGCACGAGGTACGACGTGTACTCGCTCAACAACCCGTAGCGCAGTGCCGTGCGCCTGATTTCCTCGACCAACTCCTCGTTGGGACCGTTCAACCGGAGTTGCTGCGACAGGAAGCCGATCTTGCGGGATGCCCAGAGGCGGGGAATGAACGCGTTTCCCTCGTTGCGATCAGGAAACGCGGCCTCCGCCGAGAATCGCTCCGCGCGAGTGCCACGGCGACCCTCGACGGTCATCTGCCCGGACATCGTGCGCGGGGCCCGATACCGCCCGAATACCACTAACTCCTCGCCGGCGAAGAGGTCGGGCAACGGCGTCGGGTAGATGTCCATGAGTTCCACCGGCGCATCGGCGAGCGCCAGCTCCACCAACACAGGGTGCTGAATCTTGGCTGCCAGCGTGCTCAGTGCCTGCTCGACGTCCTCTCCGGGCTCGACATACTGGGTGGTGCCTCGTCCGGCGGCGGAGAGTCGGTCGAGCAGATAGGTGTTGACGTCGTGACCCACGCCGAAGGCGAACACGCGGGTGCGTCCCCGCGCCTCCTGTGCGCGCTGGGCGATGCGCTCGGGGTTCTGCTCGCCAACCGACGGGAGCCCGTCGGTCAGGAACAGGACGATCGGCAGCCGCTCGTCGGGGCTCGCGAGCCGGAATGCCTCACTGAGCGCTCCGGCAATGTCGGTGCCGCCGTCGGCCCGCAGGTCGTCCACCCATGCGCGGGCAGCGCGCACGCTCTCGACCGTGGTGCGGTTCCACTCCGACGACTGCACACGGACCCCGGTGCTGAACGCGAGCAGTCGGAACCGATCCTCACGTCCGAGCGTCCCCAAGAGCTGACGCAGCGCATCCTTCGCCTGTTCGAGCTTGCTGCCGGACATGGAGCCTGATACGTCAAGGACAACCGTGACGTCCCGCGGCAGTGTGCTCCCTGCCGGCCGGCCCGGTGAGAGCGTCAACATGAAGTACCCGTCCTCGCCGATCGGCCGGTGCGTGGCGAGCGTGATGCCCACGAGCGTGCGGGCGAACGGGAGAAACAGCGTGAAATCACCGGTCAACTCGGAGACGGGGCGGACGCGGATGCGCCCATCCTCACGCGTCACCTTCATCTGATGCGTTGGCGAGAATGGATCGCGATACAGGTGAGCGGAATCGGCGGTGAGGGCGAAGGTCAGCGGCGCCGGCTCGGCAATGCGCCGAGCCGGAGCGGGTCCCTCACGGCCGATCGTCGGGCCGGCGTGCCGCGCACCCGCTGCGTAACGGAACTGCAGTGCGTCCCCCGCACGCTCCAGGACCTGTGTGTAGCGCAGCGTGATCTTCCGCGTCTCGCCCCGATTGATCGGGAACACCCGGGCCCGGATGAGACCGTGCCCGGCCAGTTCGATCAGTGCGGGATCGCGCTTGCGACGCACGATCTCCTCGTAGATCGCTCGGGCCTGCGCGGCATCCATGGTCTCGCCGCGCAGTTCCTGATCCCCCTGGAACAGCGAGTAGTTGGAGAACACGGCCTCACCCGGGAGCGGGTACAGGTAGTCCCCCTCGCCGAGTCCGACCCCGTCGTTCCTGAACCACTCCTCCACCTCGACCAGCGCGACGCGGCCGGTGACGTGCACCGCCACGGCGGTCCGCACCTTGACCACGCCGAACGCACCGATATGGCCGGGGGGAGGCTCGATCCAACCCTGGGCGCCAACCGGCACGGCCAGCACCAGCGAAACCGTCAACGTGATGAACGTCCTCATGGTGTCCTCTCAGTGTGCTCTACCTGGGAGGACGCTCGACGGGAGGGGACTTGCACACCCCATTCTTGGACCGTGTTCGTGCGCGGTTCGGGTGTTACACTACTCCCCATGATGCACGTGTCGAGGCGAGGCCGTCGGGAGGGAAGCGCCGATTGCGAGGTGCTGTGGACGCGCTTGCTCGGCGCCGGTGCCGTCGCGGTCCTCCTCATCGCAGTCGCTCGCCCCGATGGTGCACGGGCGCAGGAAGATCCCCCGGGTGCTCCCCCCGCGGCCGAGCAGGCCCCGGACCCGAGCGATCGATGGGTTGTTGAACGGTGGGAGGCGGTGGACCTGTGGTTCCACACGCTCGCGGTGGCCGGCGTCGAGGGGCGCGGACTGCTCCCGCTGTACAGCCGGCAGTACGCGGAGCGCGTACGCGCGCGCAAGGACAGCCTCGGAGTCTACCCGACCATGCTGGATGGAGCAGCGGGGCGGATCAGCCGGACCGTCGATCACGACGACCGGCTGGCCTTCGTCCACGTCCTACCGCTCTATTTCCCCGACGCGAGCGTCGGGGACATGCTGGCGGCGCTCGAGGCGGTTGCCCGCCAGCTGAGCGGTGAGCGCGTCCTCTCGATCCCGAGCCTGCGATTCGGCACCGCGGTGGTGGCGGACGTGTTTGCGGATTCCCGCAGTCGTGACTTCCTCGGTGAACTGGTCCGCGTGATGCGGAACGAGTACGACGCATTCTTTCGGGAGTTTCGCGCCGGCGAGGTCGTGTCCCGTGAATCGGGAGCGGGCCGGCAGGGGGCCGCCTGGAGCGACCAGCTCGCGCGGGATCTGGCCGACTTCTTATCGCGGGTGGGGCTTAGGGGAGGGACGATCGTCCCCTCGCCGGCTGTCGGTGCCGAAGGGCGTGTCGTACAGTTCGATCCGTTCGGGCCTGAGGGCCGCATCGTGGCGGCCGGGATGTCCCTGGAGGGGCTGGAGGATGGCACGGCATTGAACGGCGTGCTGAAGGAACTCTGCTACGCGGTGATCGATCGGGCGGAGATCGTCGATGGGGATATGGGTCGGGGGGAACGTGAAGACCTGCGCACGCGGGCGGCGGTGCGATGCGGGGCGATGATCCTGCAGTTTCACGCGCCCGCCCGGCTCATCGGGTACCGCCACCAGTTCGTCGCGGCGGCCGCCCCAGGCACGGCCCATCCGTCATCGGCTGCCGCTTTCGAGTCCGTCTTTCCGCTCGAGCCCGATCGGCTCGCCCGCGTGAAGGCGGTGATCCGGGGTCGATGAGAACGGAGCTCGCTCAGTTCGACTTTTTCCGGTGCCGCCGCGACCCTTCTCGATTCGTTTCCAGGAGCACGCAGCCAGGGTGTCCGGTGTCATCCGGGCCGAGATCGGGCCATTCCATGCAGATGGACGGCTTTGCGAGCCTTCCGTTGGGGAGGAGACGGTCGTGCAGAGCGCAGGTGATACCGTCATCCTCAAGATAGCCGCACGCCGATATCACCTCGCACTCGACGATCTCGGGGCTCTCCCGCGACACCTTGCACAGGTAGGGCGATTTCCGCGCGCGCAGCAGGGCCTCCATGTACCCGTCGCACTCCGGAGTCAGGACCTCCAGGGTCAGGTCCCGGCAGCACGCCGCTCCGCGCCGGTTGTCCGCCGTACGGCACGGTGCGTCGAGGCACGGATTGTGGTTCTGCATCACGGGCAGCGCCCGTTGCGCGGCCCGCTTCAGCGGGAGGTGCAGCGGGCGCCGCTTGCCCTTGAATACGATGTCGAACTTGCCGTCGGATCGCCGGAAGCCAGGCGCGGCCTCCTTGGGTCGGGCGGAACCCCGGGGCGAAGGACCGCGGAAGCCATGAACAGCACATCGTGCAGACGCGTTTCCGTCGCCGCCGTCCTGGCGAAGATGCTTGCACGGGACGTGGAGCACCGCGTTGACCACGAAGGTGGATCCGCGGAAATGGGGCACATCCATCGTGATGTGCTCCGTGTGACCGAGTAGCCACGTGCCGGCGGCGTCGAGAAACGTCTGACGGTCTTCGGCGCGATCGGCGATGCGCAGTGTGACGGAAAGCTCTCGGCAGTGGGAGCCGAGAGACGAACAACGAGGTGCCTCGGGCATGCTCCTATTCTGGTAGCGGCCGGCACTCCACCGGCTGCCGCGTGAGTGTTACACGGCTGCTGATGGCACAGTGCGTCTCGTCCCACTTGCCGGTGGTGAGCTCCGTGAGATGGAGCATCGCGGTGGGGTAGCCCGACTTGCGAAACCGGACGTCGAGGACACCGCCATCGAGCAGCATGACCGGCTCGAATGCTACCCGGAAGTGTCCGCCGTTGTCGGCGGCGACGCACAGGGTGTCGGAGCCGAACACGCAAACCTCGGTCTGGGGCAGCGGGCTCCCGTTCTCGAAGGACACCACGGCACCGGAGAGCGTCACGACTGGAGGGCCGACGTAGATCGGACCTCCGGGGACGCATGCCGAGACCGTCACCGCCCCGAGCAACCACCATGTGCATACCTTCAGCATTGTGGACACAAGATCACCTATTGGTGTAAAAACGCAAGCTGGATTGGGGCCTGCGACAGGCGCCACTGTCGGCTAGATTTCTTGACCGCTGTCCCCGCCTGCGGATCGCATGGTGCCTTCCGGAGACGGGGCGGCGTACTCCTGCATCTCGATGGTACGACATGCGCCAGCACGAACCCCGAGCCACGCTGATCATCGTCGACGGAGCGCGGCCGGATGTCTTCGAGCACCTACGCGCGGCAGGTGACCTGCCGAATCTCGAGCAGTACCTCCTGGCAACGGGCTCCTCGAGCCAGGCCACGACGGTGTTCCCGTCGACGACCGGCGTCGCGTATCTACCGTTCCTCACCGGCTGCTATCCGGGTACGTGTGACGTGCCGGGCATCCGCTGGCTGGACGTGCGCCGGTACCGTGGTGGATGGTGGCGTGACCGCGCACACCTCCGGAGCTATTGTGGGCCCCAGGGCGGAATGCTCAACTCCGATCTACGACCCGGCATCCGGCCGCTGTTCGAGTTGATCGACGATTCCGTCGCGCTCTGCAGTCCGTTCACGCGCGGTCTCGGGCCGGGCCGCGATCGTGTCCAGTTCGGTCGGATGCTCTGGGGCGGGCTCGCGCACTATACCTGTGGCTATGGGACGCTCGAGCGATCAGTGGGACGTGAGCTGGTACGGCTCGCTGCGCGTCCGCATCGATTCACCTTCGCGGTGTTCCCCGGTGTGGACGGCGTGACACACTGGTGGGATCCGTGGCACCATCAGGTGCTCGACGTCTACCGTGAGTTCGACGCGATCATCGGCCAGTACGCCGATGCGGGCGGATTCGATGGCGACCAGCTCACCCTCGTGGTGAGCGATCACGGCCTCACTCGGGTGGATGACCACACCGACATCGCCCTCGCTCTCGAGGACTGGGGCATACCCACGCTTCGCCATCCGGTGGTGTGGCGGCGCAATCCACGCGCGGCCGTCATGGTCTCCGGCAACGGTTCGGTGCAGGTGTATCTCCGCCCGGGAAGCGTGCGGGAGCATCGCTACGACCTCGCGACGATCGAGCGAGGCGACGTCGAGGGGATTCCCGCCGGTATCGCACGATACCTTGCCGGCCTGCCGGGCATCGCAATGGTCGCGGCGCAGCAGGGTCCTGCCGTGCGCGTGGTGAGCCGGGAGGGCCGCGCCACGCTCGAGCCCGCGGGTGGTGACCTGATTCGCTACGTGCCGGAGACTGCCGACGTGCTCCACCTGGGGGCCGCTGCCATCCGGACGGAGCGCGATTGGCTCGCGGCATCGATCGACGGCCGCTACCCGGACGCGCCCGCACAGCTGCTGCAGCTGTTCCGCGCCCCTCGAACCGGCGATCTCGTCGTCATCGGTGCGCTCGGAACGGACCTGCGGCTCGACTGGGAGATCCCGGAACACCGCTCCGGCCACGGGTCGCTGATCGCCGAGCACATGCGCTGTCTCGTCGCGTCGAATGTGCAGCTCGCCGAGCCTGTCCGCACGGTGGATCTGTTCCCGCTGATTCTGGATCACCTCGGACTGCCCATACCCGAAGGTATCGACGGCATCGTGCCGCTCGATCGGGCGGTTCGGACGGCAGACGCCGTGTGACCCCACCGCGCCGGGCCTTGCGGCTCCTCACACGCCGCTACGGTAATCTCGCGTGGGACGGCGTTGTGCGGGGATCCGGCATGCTTGCCCTGCTCGCGATCCCCGGTGTGTTCTGGCTACCCAGCGCGTTTGGGGGGCTCGTGGGGTTCACCTTGGTCACGATCTGGGTGAACGGCCCACTCGGGATCTTCTTGCCTGCGACGTACGAGCCGATCCTCATGCTCTTCGGTCGCGTCTATCCGCCCCTGCTCGTCGGTTTCGTGGGCATCCTCGGGGTGCTCTACGTCGAGTACCTCAACTACCACCTGTACGGCAAGCTCCTGCACCTCGAGGGCTTTCGGGTCGTGCGGGAGAGCCGGACCGTGCGTCGCGTCGTCGGTCTGTTCCGGCGGGCGCCGTTCTTCACCGTCTGGTTGTGCTCGTGGTCGCCGCTTCCCTACTGGGCCGTGCGCATCCTCGCCCCCATCTCGCGGTATCCGACCCGCAAGTACCTGCTCGCCACATTCCTCGGCCGATTCCCGAGGCTCTGGTTCTTCGCTGCGTTGGGCGTGTGGTGGAAGGTCGATACGGCGGTCCTCGCCGCCATCTCCCTCGGTTCCATCGTCCTTGCCGGTGCGGTGTACGCCGTGAAGCACACGACGGGGTCAGCTACTTCCGTCGAGCAGGGCCTCCGGGATGGCTCCGTGTCCGGGGTCTGAGCGCGTCGGTTGCCGCCGTAGCTCGCGCAGCGGAGCCGTGGCCAGCACGGCAGCCGCCCCCACCATGAGTCCCGCCAGTGCATCCACGGCATAGTGCATCTGGCAGTAGATCGTCGAGACCACCAGGAGGATGGCGGGTACCGCGGTCACGCCGAACGCCGTCGCCGATTCTCTCCTCAGCACCACCACCGCCGCCACCGTTGCTGCAACATGCGACGATGGGAATGCCGTGCCCACCGCGGAACCGGCGTCGAGCATGGCGTATACCAACGCCGCACTCCACACGTCCCGCGCGGGGCCGGTGGGGTGTGGGAAGGCGAAGTACGGTCCGGCGACGGGGAACAGGGCAAACACCGCGTAGCACATCACGCATGCCGTCATCGTGGCGAGGATGACGTTGCGGGCGCTCTCCCGTCTGCCGCCGAGCAGCAGAGCCGCTGGAGCACCGTAGATGATCGGATAGTACGACAGGTAGGCGGCGTGCAGTACAGCTGACCAGAATACCGAAGGTCGGGCCCGAATCCACTCAAAGGCAGGCTGCATCCCAAAGACCGACGCTTCCCAGCCCTGCACGATGCGATCGTGCGCGAGCACGTCCGCCATCCCGAGGTCGATCGACAGCAGGCCAAGCTCGGTGTAGAGGGCACCGAGCAGGAGCAGGGGATAGACGTCGTGCAGCACCGCCCCTATGCGGTGCCGATCGTCGAGTTGGGAAAAGAGTGCCAGGAGTATCCAGAACAGAACGTGCGCGGTCAGGAGCCACCAAGTCGGTTGACCCACCCCCCCCCGCGCGAGGATCAGCACGGTGACAAAGCCGATCCACCCGCCGAGGATCCAGTCGACCGGCCTCACACCCAGCCGTGCTGCCGATACCAAGCGGCTGTTCGACGTAGCCCGTCCGCCGCCGACACTTCCGCCCGCCATCCGGCATCACGCTCCAGCGCCTCCGGCGAGCAC
>JBDHDN010000065.1:0-12263 GCA_039591485.1 Gemmatimonadota bacterium | reverse complement strand
CGGCTCGCCGATTCGATCGCAGTTCGACTGATGGAACAGCTGTCCCAACAGCGCACTCTGGGCGCTTGGCGGCTCTCCTCGTTGGGCTCGAGCTCGCCGCAGGCGGTACGACTGTTTCTGCAGGGCGAGCAGCACTGGCGCCGCTTCGATCTCGACTCGGCCCGCCAGTACTTCGAGCGCGCAATCGCGATCGACAGCGGGTTCGCCCTGGCGCACAACCATCTCGCCAACTCGCTGGGCTGGGATCTGCGCGAGGTTGGGGACATGGTGCCCGGCATGCTCCGGGCTGGCGAGTTGAATCATGGACTCGCCAGGCGGGAGAGCCTGCTGCTGGTGTCCGACTCCATTTGGGGGGCCTTGGGCACGTTCGCTGGAGATCCCGAGGGCTGGGGCCTCTCTCGGCGCCATCTGCGCACACTCGAGCTTGCCGCACGGGAATACCCGCTCGATCCGCAGATCTGGTATCAGCTCGGTGAGGGGCGCTTCCACAACGGTCCCTCCGTTGGGGTGCCGTTCTTCGACGCGCTCGCCGCGTTCGAGCGCGCGGTCGAACTGGATTCGACCTTCGTGCCGGCCTACCGCCACCTGGTGCAGCTCCACCTGACGAACGGCAATGTGGAGGCGGCACGAACGACGGCGGGACAGTATCTGGCGCTTGCGGATTCCACCTACCACTGGGAGGCGATGCGCGTCACACGGGCGCTGCTCGCGAGCCCACGGCCGGACAGCGCTGCAGCCGTGTCCCTCCTGCGCAGCCTGTCCCCGGACGCGTTGTACCAGGTGTGGTATGACGTGAAGTGGTGGCCCGATGCAGAGGAAACGGCAGTTCGGGTCGCTCGGGTGTGGGCGGAGACTCCTGACTCGCTCAGTGGTCAGTTCACCTTGGCGTTCGGATGGGCCTTCCGCGGGCATCTGATGGACGTGGCCGCGATGCAGATCCTCCCGCAGATCCCGGAAATGGTCGCGCAACTCGTGCGGCTCGGTGCCCTCACCGCCGACTCGGCGGTCGCGATCTTCGACAAGTGGCGCGATGTCGAACAGGGATACGGCATCCTGGCCGCGCTGCCGTGGTGGCATGAGTCCGGCGACTCGGTGGCACTGCTCAGCGCGCTTGCTGCCTGGGACAGTGGCACAGCCGTCGGGCGCGCGGGCCCCGACGCCGCTGCCAGATACTGGCGTCCGGTGACCGCTGCCTACCTCGATCTGCTTCGCGGCGACACGGCCCGCGCGCTCGCCGCGTTGGACGGACTCCCGAGCTGGCCATGCCGCACGTGCTACTATCCGCACCTCGCCCGGGCGCGCATCTTGGCAGCGCAGGGGCGACTCAGCGATGCAGTGGTTGCCTACGAGCGATTGGAGTTTCCCCTCGATCGTGCCCCGCTACCGGACATGGTCGTGGTGGCCCTCGAGCGCGGCCGGCTGTACGAGCAGCTCGACCGCCGCGAACACGCCGTCGAGGCCTACTCGTTCGTCATCGACTCGTGGCGTCAACCGGACGATGCCCTGTTGCCCATGGTGCAGGAGGCACGAGACGCGCTCGCCCGGCTCGCGGGGGAACCGCGGCGGTGATCGCACCCGACAGTACGCCGCCGCTCGTCAGCGTATCTCTGCGTTTCTCCCCGACGGTCGCGACTCAGCCGGGGCGGTTGCGCCTGGTCCGGCTGCCAGCGGCGGGCCGACGCTCCTCCATTACCCGGTGAGGCCTGGGTAGACCGGCTCGGCAGGTATCAGCCGCCGCGATTTACAGTGTGCGCAGACCGGACGCCTGGTCCGCTGGCGCCAGAGCGAAAAGGCCAGCGGAATCGGTACGGCCCACCACGCCACCTTCAGGAATCCGAACACCCGCCGGACCAGCCAGTCGCCGATTTCGAGCACCGCGTTGCGGGGGGCGTCCCGCGTATGGGAGTGCATCGCAGCCGCCGGCTCATTCGTCTCCGGCGCGGCAATGCTGAGTCCCGACATCATGGCCGGTTGGGTGCCAGCCGGTGCGTTCGTGAGCGCTTGCCATGCGCCGGCCGAGAGGCCGATCACCAGCGCCGCGATCCAGAGCGTCGCTTCGGTGCGCAGGCTCGAAGGATGCCGGAGTCGAGGGTGGCTATCGTCTCCGCAGTCGAGGCAGTGCATCGATTGCACGATCGGCATCTCCAGTGAGAGACTACCTTCATAGTGGGTCCCGTGTCGTTGATGCGCCATGTGTAGCGAGAGTAGCCACTACAGGGCGTGGGGAAACCGAGTCCCCGTGCCGGCCGGTCCGCGCCAGAGGCGTCAGGTCACGGCTCGGGGTCGGCGGAGTCCCTCCGGTGATCGGCGATCCACTCCAGCGCGGCGCGCAGCGGTGGATCACGCCCTGCGAGCAGTTCCTGCCGGGTAACCGGCACCGGGTCGTCGGGGATCACGCCGCGGCGCTCGAGCGTCTCCCCCGTCGTCGTTACGAAATCACCGAACGCGTGGTAGAGCACGTCACGGTTCGGCAATCGGTCCATCGACGCCGGCAACACGCCGCCTGCCGTCGTATCCCCGAAGACTCGTGCGCGTCCCGCGGTCTGCATCCCGCCGGCAAAGATCTCCGACGCACTCGCCGTGAGTCGGTCCGTGAGGATTGCCACGGGGCCAGCGTAGGGTGTCACGACCTCCTGTCGGGTGCTCACGCGTCGGGGATTTGCCCGGAAGTGCAGCTCGGTGGTACGCGTCCGCATCGTGCCCAGCGAGACGCGGTCGTCGAAGAAGTGCCCGGCAACGCCCATCGTCATTGCACCGACGCCGCCACCGTTGCCGCGCAGGTCGACGACGATACCGTCCAGCCGTCGAAAGTCGTCGATCGCCTCGTCGAGTTGACGGACCAACGGAACCATCCAGAAGTTGAACCAGATGATGCCGACCGTCGCGTCGGATTCCGGCACCGTGGCCTGGTCCCGGGTGAACCGCGCGAAGAACGTTGGCATGTTACCCAGCTTGACTGGCTCACCGGGAAACGGCCGCCGCGTCAGAGGGAGCGTGACGGGCCGATCCGCGGCATCGAGAAACTCGATCGTACAGTCCGAGCCCGGCACGCCCTGCAGGGCACCCTGCAGCCGTGCCCACACGAGGTTGGCGAGGCTCACGCGGGTCTCTGCTCTGCGTGACGCGGTGACGAGGTCGTCGACGCGCTGCTCGCCCACCGCCGTCACGATCCAGCCGGGCTCGACACCGGCCGCGTCGGCCGGCCCTCCCGGGTCTACCCTGGTGACCAGCATGGTATCGTGCACGAGCCGCATGTCGAACCCGAGATCGCCAACCGCATCCGAGACGTCTCCCGCGCGAGGATCCAGCGTGTCGGCGACCTCCTCGGGAATGAGGGCGAAGTGCGACTGGCCCAGGCGGCTCAGCATGTCCCGGATGATCCGCCGGAGCTCCCCACGATCGACGACCGTCGCTGCCTTTGGCCTGAGCTCATCCCGAAGCGCCAGCCAGTCCACCCCATTGAAGGTGGTGTCGAAGTGGGTCTCGTAGACGATTTGCCAGGCGGTGTCGAAGGTCACCAGGGCGAGTGCGGTATCGGCCGGTTCCTGGGCAGCTGTCGGAAGGGCGACCGCCGTGCAGAGCAAGGGCAGCGTCAACGGCGGGATGATGGTACGCATCGCAACTCCTCGTCACGGGTGCAGGCTGCTCGGGTGAGCAGATGAACTACAATCTCACCTGCAACACGCAGCGGCCGCCAGTCAACAATCGCGCCGCGCACTACCTTTCACGCAACCTCCTCAGCGAGTCGGCCGACTGCCCCGCTCCCAGCGTACGATCCTGATCTTCTGGCTGCCGCTTGCCGCCACTTGGCTCATGATGGCGGTCGAGGGGCCCTTCCTCGCTGCGGTGATCGCGCGGGTTGCCGACGCCAAGTTCAACCTGGCGGCGTACGGGGTCGCGTATTCGTTCGCGCTTCTGGTCGAGGCGCCCGTCATCATGCTGATGAGCGCGTCGACCGCGCTCGTAGAGGATGCTGTCGGCTTTCGGCGACTCCGCGCGTTCAGCTATCTCCTCTGCCTCGGCACGACGGGGGCGTTGCTCGTCGTCCTGATCCCGCCGGTATTCCGTTTCCTGATGCTCGACGTCATCGCGCTACCGTCCGAGGTGGCGCAGCTCGTGTACGTCGCCCTCTGGTTGCTGCTTCCGTGGCCGGGAGCGATCGGGTACCGCCGCTTCTATCAGGGTCTGCTGATACGTGAGGGACGTACGCGGCTCGTCGCCGTGGGCACGGTGCTGCGGCTGACATCGATGGCGGGCACCGCGATCGCGCTCTACCTGCTGTCGACGCTGCCGGGGGCATACGTGGCGGCGGCGGCGCTGTCTGCGGGTGTCTCCGTCGAGGCGCTCGCCAGCCGCTGGATGGCCCGGCACTCCGTTGCGCGGCTGCTCCGGCGTGGCACGGCAGGGGCGCCTGGTCAGGCGCCCCCCACGTACGAGGCGATCGTGCGGTTCTACTATCCGCTCGCCCTCACGTCGCTGATCGGCCTGGCCGTACAGCCGATGCTCACGTTCTTCATGGGTCGGTCGTCGGCCCCAGTCGAGTCCTTGGCGGTCTTTCCGGTCGTGACCGCCCTCACGTTCCTGTTTCGCGCCATGGGCCTGTCGTTCCAGGAGGTTGCCATCGCGCTCATGGGCAAGCGCTTCGAGCACGTTCGGAGTCTCGGCCGATTCGCCCTGACCCTCGGCATGGCCTCCTCGACCGGGCTGGCACTCGTCGCACTCACGCCGCTCGCCGGGTTCTGGTTCGAGACCGTCTCCGGGCTGAACCCGGATCTCGCGCGTTTCGCGATCATTCCGACAGTCGTGCTCGCGCCGATCCCGTTCTTCTCCGTTATGCTCTCGTTTCAGCGCAGCATGTTGGTGATCGTGCAGCAGACACGCCCGGTCACGTGGGCTACGGTGATCGAGGTGTCGGGCATCGTCGTGCTCTTCCCACTGCTCGGGTGGCAGCTCGGGGTCGTGGGGGTCACGGCAGCGGCCTGTGCGCTCGTGGCGGGCCGCGTCGCCGGGAACGCGTACTTGCTGCGTCCGTGTGTGCGCGCGTTACGCCAGGCTCGAGCGGCGGAGGCGCCTGTACCCCGTCAGCCGGCCTCGCGAGCGGGTGACCGTCAACGGTAAGTTGCATCTGTGGCATGGAGGTGTGAGCATGGGATACCGACGTTTTACCGATCGAGAAGGCAAGACCTGGGAGGTTCGGGACGTCTCGTCGAGCGAGTGGGAGCTCGTGGCGGTATCGGGCGGTGACCGTCGGACGGTGCGTGTCCGGGCCCCGTCCTACGAAGCCGATCCCTTCGAGCTGAGCGGTGAGGAGCTGCAGCGTATCATAGACGCTGAGGGTGGGGGAACGGCTCCGCGGCGGGAATCACCGTTTCTCGACTGACGCCGCGCCAGACGAACGCGTGAGCTCGACCAGCCGCCCGAGCACGTACTCCATGCCGGCCGCAGACATCTGGGCTCGTCCGGTGACCAGATACCGGGCGAAGCGGGTGGTGCCGATCGCAGACGTGCCGCTCGACTGAACTAGTACGCGGCCAACGGCAACCTGGCCCGCCGTGGCCGAATCGAGGGGGACCACTGTCAACGAGAGCGTGTCACCGGATGGCAGCTCTTGTGCGAGCCGCAGGCCGACTCCGGCGGCGGCATCGAACACCTCGATCCCCAGAACAGGAAACCCCTCCACCAGCACCAGTCGATCCGGGCTCCCGGGGCCCTCCGGCACCGACGACCAGATCTCCGCCGGCACGTCCTCGCTGGCCGGAGGGCTTGGTGCGTCCGGCTCGGGGGGAACGACCGTATCGGCGGTCGGTGGGATGACCCGCTCGCGCGCGAATGGAGGCGTGACCGCCGCGGGAGCCTCGGTGCGCTCTGTCGCAGCGGGGGGAGGGTCATCCGTCGGGGAGGAGGGTAAGGGGGCCGCCACGGCAGGGCGCTCGTCCGTTTCCGCCTGGCGAGAGCCGGGCTGGGACGGGACCTCCTGGTCGGGGCGTGTGCCGAGCGAGTCCACGACTGGGTCTGGCCGCCGAGGGGCGGAATCCTCAACGGCGATCGCCGCTGCAATCGGCACCGGCGCCGACGGTGGTTCCTGGGGCGCGCGGTCACTGGCGAGCCCCTTGATGCCAAACGGCAGGACGCCACGGGGAACGAGCGCGTAGCCGACCGCACCGGTTACCGACAGCACGATGACCACGCTCGCCGCGATCAGTGCCCCGCGATGCCGCCGGCGCCTGGTCGGCCGAACTGGCCGGCTTCGTGGCATCGGCCGCTCGGAGCGGCGGGAGCGCTCGGCAGCGGTCGGCCTCGATCGGCTCGGAGGAGGCGCGGGTGTCCGCGGACGGTGCGGGGTGGTGGACCGCTCGGGAGGGGGCTTCCCGACAGCGGGCCTGGTAGGCATTCCCACACCGGTCACCAGCTCGTCGGCGTGCGCCGGACCTGCCGCCGCAGGCGGGGTCGGTGAGGTCGTGGTGGGCACCGGCGGAGGCGGCTTGGTTTCGGTCGGTCGCGGTGGCGAAGGCTGCGGCGCGTCCGGCTGACCAGATGTCTGGTCGGGGAGCGGCGGGGGCGACGGCGTTGGGGTAGGTGCCGCCGGCACGTTGCGCGGCGGCTCGGCCTTGGCCGATTGCCGCGGATCGGTGGTGCGAAGCCGCTTCCAGTCCTCGGGAACTACTCGGTCGAGGAAGTCCGTCAGCAGCCGCCGAACCTCTTCCTCAGGCCAGCGGTCCATTCGCGCAAGCATACGATGGAGATTGTCTCTCCGGGCACGCCGGGCATAGTCGAGCAACAACTGCCGCGCCGGCTCGACATGGCCGTGCACCAGCAGCCGACGGGCGAACCGGGCGTGCACGTCCTTCCGGGTCGGTTCCGTCTGGAGAATCCGGAGGCACAGGTCCGCAACCGAGTGCGCATCGCCCTGGCCTGCGAAGCGCTCCGCCCCGCGGGCGTAGGTGGTCAGGGCCGTGCGGGTATCCCCCAGCCGGTGGGCAAGCTCGCCGACTTTGAGATAGAACGGGAGCACCTGACGTGTCGCCGGCTTCTCCTCCAGGTGTGCGAGAATGACGCGGTAGAGGGCGAAGGCGTCGGCGAACCGGCCTCCCTCCTCGAACGATCGCGCTTCCTCCTTCATTGCGAGCAGATCCACGGCACGCCTGGGCAGACTCAACGTCTGCCGGGTAACGTGCCGCGGCCCGCCTGCTCTGGCAAGCGTGCCCGGCGACTGGCGATCGGTCGCGTTCGGCGACATCATACTCCCGTGATGCGAGACGACCCGCTCTTCGGCCTGCTCGCGGCCGCTCGTGGCGACGTGCCGGCCGACCTGGTCCTGCGCCGCGCCCGGGTAGTCGACGTCTTCTCCGCGGAGGTCATCGAGGCCGACGTGGCGCTGAGCGGCGAGGCCATTGTGGGTCTCGGTGACGGTTTCCGGGCGCGCGAGACGGTCGACCTGGCCGGCCGGCTTCTTCTGCCTGGCCTGATCGATGCTCACGTGCACGTCGAGAGTTCCATGGTGCCCCCACGCGAATTCGCCCGGGCCGTGGTCCCACGAGGCGTCACCACGGTCGTGACGGATCCCCACGAAATCGCCAACGTGCACGGGCTCGACGGCATCCGTTTCATGCTGGAGGATGCACGGAACGTGCCGCTGACCATGCTCGTGAACGCGCCCTCCTGCGTGCCGGCGACCAACATGGGGACGGCCGGCGCGACCCTATCGGCAGAGGAACTGGCCTCGCTGCTCGACGAGCCGACGGTGCTCGGGCTGGCCGAGGTCATGAACTTTCCGGGCACGGTGATGGGAGACGAGGACGTCCTCGCCAAACTGCGGGCGTTCGCCGGTCGGCCGGTCGATGGTCACGCGCCGGGCCTGTCGGGACGGCAGCTCGGTGCCTACGTCGCTGCGGGGATCTGGTCTGACCACGAGTGCACCGCGGTCGAGGAAGCGCAGGAGAAGATCCGGATGGGAATGGCGGTGTTCCTCCGCGAGGCGACCAACGCGAAGAACCTGCGCGCGCTCCTACCGCTGGTCACCGCGGAGACTGAGCGCCGGTTCTGCCTCTGCACCGACGATCGCCAGCCCCCCGATCTGTTGGCCGAGGGCTCGATCGATCACCTCATCCGGCTCGCGGTCAGAGACGGGGTGCCGCCCGTGCGCGCGGTCCGTATGGCAACGCTCAACACGGCGGAGCACTTTCGGCTCCGCGACCGCGGTGCAATTGCGCCGGGCCGCCGCGCGGACCTCGTGGTGGTCGACGATCTCGCGGGCATGCAGGCCGAGGCGGTATACGTGGGGGGGCGTCTCGTCGCCCGAGACGGGGAGCTGCTGGGAGACCTGGGGCAGACCGACCGCGCGGTCCTCGGAGACTCGATCCACATCGACTGGTCGCGCGTCGACCTGCGGGTCCAGGCCAGAGGGACGCGTGTAAGGGTGATCGGTGCCGTGCCCGACCAATTGGTGACCCGGCACGAGGTCGTGGACGCAACCGTCGAAGCAGGTTGTGCAGTGGCGGATCCCGCGCGGGACCTCCTCAAGATGGCCGTGATCGAGCGACACGGCCGGGGCGGAGGTGTGGGGGTCGGCTTCGTCACCGGCATCGGCCTCGAGCGCGGTGCCATCGCCAGCACAGTCGCGCATGATCACCACAATCTGGTGGTGATAGGTGCGGACGACCGCTCGATGCTGACGGCGGCCCGAGCGGCTGGCGACGCGGGCGGCGGGCAGGTCGCTGCGGTCGGTGACCGGGTTCTCGCGGTCCTGCCGCTGCCCATCGCCGGGCTGATGTCGGATCGGCCGATTGGCGAGGTGCGGTCGGCCATGGAGGGACTGATCGCAGCCGCACGGGAGCTCGGATCTCCCCTCCACGATCCGTTCATGGCGATGAGCTTTCTCGCCCTGGAAGTAATTCCGAGCCTCAAGCTCACCGATATGGGGCTGGTTGACGTGGATCAGTTCACGTTGGTGCCACTCTTCGCCGAGTGACCGGCGTCGACATCTCGAATCACAGCCCCCGGAGCATGCCGATGGCTCTCGACCGTCCCGCTGCTGGGCTGCGTACGCTACCGCTGGCACTGCTCCTCGTTGGTGTCGCCGCGGCGGTCGCAGGGCAAGCGCCTTCCCCGCCCAGGGGTTGCGATTCCCTTCCGGAGGCCCACCAACTCGACTTCTGGATCGGGACCTGGAACGTGTTCTTGCCGGACGGGACCAAGGCTGGGGAGAACCGCATCGAGCCGATCCTCGCTCACTGCGCTCTGCTCGAGAACTGGTCCTCAGAACGCGGAGTGCAGGGGAAGAGCCTAAATTTCTTCGATCCCAGTAGCCGCACGTGGCGCCAGTTGTGGATCGACGAGACCGGAACGGTGATCGATTTCGATCGCGGCGGCCTGGTGGGGAATGCGATGCGGTTTCAGGGATCGACGATTGGCAAGGACGGCGCCGCAGTGCAGCAGCGGCTGACCTTCCATCCGGTTGCGGCGGATACCGTGAGGCAGGTCTGGGAGCAATCCGATGACGGCAGCACGTGGCGTGTCGTCTTCAACGGGCGCTATGTGCGCCAGAGGAGAGACTCGCCGCCCTAGAGCGGTACCGGGGGGGCCGTCCCCCGCCGCCGGCTTCGATGATCTGCGTCACAGCACACGTCGGGATGCCGCGCTATCCTGCGCGCCATGGAGCTTGCCGACGTCTCAGCAGTGGTGGACGCGCCGGGGGGGCCACGGGCGGGTACCGTCAAGACCCGCGCCTGGGCCAGGGTCTGGCCCGCCACCAAGCGGGAGCACTCGAAGCAGTTGCGGCACGGTGCATGGTATCCGGTCATCGAGGATGACCGGCCCGATCGCGTCACCTTGGAGCTTGCCGGGCGACGGGTCGTCGTGCCCCGCCGCATTCTCGAGATCTCGCTACAGCGCCCCAACCGGTTCGCGGTGATCCATCGGTTGGATCATGTGCCCGGCAAGCGAGACAGCTTCGGACTCGGGCGCCACTACGGCGTCTGCCCCACGTGTCAGTGCCGTTTTGGCATCATTGGCCGACCGGAACGCGAGACATGTCCGAACTGTGGTCTCACGGCCGAAGTGGCCTGGTGGGAGACGGTCTGATGCCGGGAGCATGTCAGCCCGTGGCTACCGCGTTAATTCCCGGTTGAGCCAGGCACGAGCAGCGGTCCAATCCCGCTTCACCGTGGCCGGCGAGATACTCAGGGCCTCCGCAGTCTCCTTCACGTCCATGCCAGCGAAGAACCGGCACTCCACCACCCTCGCCTGCCGCTCATCGAGCTGCTCGAGTCGGGTCAGCGCGTCGTCGAGCGCGAGCAGGTCCTGCGGAGGCGCGTCGGATGCCACCATGACGTTCTCGAGGGGGACGTGTGCCGAGCCGGCGCCCCGCTTCTCGGCTTTCTTCATCCGCGCGTAGCTGATCAGGATGCGGCGCATGGCCTGAGCGCAGGCGCCGAAGAAGTGTGCACGGCCCTGCCATGAGATCCGGTCGAGCTGCACCAGCTTCAGATAGGCCTCATGCACGAGTGCCGTTGGGCTCAGCGTGTGGCCGACCCGCTCGCGCCGGAGCTCGCGCTCCGCCATCCGCTTGAGCTCGTCGTACACCATCGGCAGCAGGCGCTCGAGCGCCGCAGACTCGCCCTCTGAAAGTGCGATCAACGCCTGTGTCACGTTAGACGGTTCGGTCATCGCGCTCCCCTCGCTCGGACCAGAGTGGCGGATAGCCCATCCCGTGCCGCGCTGTGCCCGAAGGGAAGATGCAGGCAGCTGGCCGCGACTCGCCAGCACCACACGCTCCGGTGCGCCCTCCCGCGTGGTGCGATGCGCCGATGGCGATGACGGCCCACCCGGGTGCGGCTCAGTCGGCGCACGATCCCAAGCGCCTGCCAATCGCTGACCGGGTGCAGCGGCATGGCATCCACAATGCCAGGGTTACCAACGGCGAAGACCAGGCGGATGTCCGCCGACGACTGGTGCTCGCGTGCGCGAGGTGCCACCCGCCTCAGGCAAGATGATGCGACGGCCGCAGCAGGCGTGGGGTGCCACGAGCCGAGTGGCTCCCGTGGGCAGTGTGACACGACCGTGACGGAGTGGGCCGGTCCGTCACGGAATCACGAGCAACCCCACCTGGCCGCCATACTCGTCTTCGATCGACGTCAGTCCTGCAGGTACGAGCCATCCGCCGCCATCGACGCGCACGTTGAGCCTGTGGATACCGGGAGGAAGCGTTAGGCGCACGGACCACGTATTCTCATCGATCCGCACCATGGCACGCGGCTGCCAATCGGTGAAGTCGCCCGCCAGCTCGACCCGCATGGCGCCGGTGACGTTCACCAGGATCTCGCGGCCCGCAGCACTGACGTCGCCGAGTGCGAGCACCGCGGCCGTGGAGGTTGGTGCGGGAGCCCGATCGTCCAGGGCCTTCCGATAGGCCGCGCCGAGCGCGTCGTCGATGCGAGTCGCGCTGCGGAAGGGCGTGAGGCGGATCCCGACGCTCACGTAGCTGGCGGCGAGTACGCCCCGCACGGGATCCGAGGGATAGCGTCCTCCCGCGATCAGCACCGTCAACGGCGTTGCCACCGGCACCTCGAGACTCGCTTCGCCCCACACGCCACTCCCGCCACCCTCGCTTGCGGTCCGGAGGCCCGCGGTGCCGTACAGCTCGAACCAATCGAACCGCCACCTGAGTGAGCCGGTCAGGTCCAGGTACGAGCTGTCCGCGAGCCACGTCCCCGTCACGGTGCCGCCGACCACGAAGCGATCCCGCGCAGCCCATACGCCCGCACCGATCTCGACGGGTGTACCGGCCGTATCGCCGAAGAACGAATGTCCCGATGCCGCGCCCGCCCACCCTCCGGCGCGCCGGCCGCCGTGCTGTATGCGGATCCGACCGAGCACGTGCCCGTACGTGGGAAAGGCGGTGTCGCTCACGACGTAGGATGACACCCCGCCAGAACCGGACAACTCCACTCGCCACGCACCGAGCTGGGGCGAGCGCCATCCCCCAGCCGCGGTGCCCTGCAGGATGTGGTTGCCGCTTTCGAACACGACCCAGCTGCCCTGCGCGGCGAGCGACAGCCGGGGTGTGTCGTGTCGGAGGAGCGGGTTGGCGAACATGGCGCCGGAGGCGAGGTAGCCCTCGTACTCCACGGCGGATACGCCCACGTCGATCGCTCCAACGGTCTGGGCATCGCTCGAGTCACCGATCGCGAGGAGCGACGCAGCGGCCGCGAGGACGGCGCGACGGCCGCGACCGGTCACCCGCTACGGCTTGCGGGGAGCGGTAG
>JBDHDN010000064.1:0-12276 GCA_039591485.1 Gemmatimonadota bacterium | reverse complement strand
TTTCCTGAACTTTCTTCGAAGAATCACGTTCCGAAATGGGAGCGCCGGACTCGGAATGCGGGGTGCGGTGCTAGCGCTGCCTCACCGCTGGCGCGTGCGCTTCCGCTCCGCCCGACGCGCAGCCATGGCACGTGCCACGGCGCGGAAGGAGCGGCCCGCAGCGGTGTTGGGAAAGTCGCGCGGGTCCTCCGGCACCGGCACCTCGACCCGGAGCACGTCGCCGTCGGTCTCCGCGTGGCCCCCCAGGTCGTAGAAGATCCGCATCATCGGCGCGTTCTCGTGCAGCACGTACGCGATGAATGTGCTGATGCCGTGCGCAGCCGCCGTCCGGGCCAGCACGCCGAGCAGTAGCGTGCCCAGGCCCCGGCCCTGGTACTCGTCCAGCACCGTGACGGCCACCTCGGCCTTGGCCGGATCCTCGTCGCTGCGGACGTAGCGCGCCACCCCCGCGCCGTGTGGCGAGGGCCCGCTCAGATCGAGCGCGCCCCACGCCATGTGGTTCATGTAGTCGATCTCGGTGAGGTACTTGAGTTGCGCCTCGCTCAGCTCGGTCACTAGGCTCATGAACCGCCGGTAGCGCGAGACTTCCGAGAGCTGTGCCATGCCCTGC
Organism: Gemmatimonadota bacterium; assembly: GCA_039591485.1. GTDB lineage: Bacteria > Gemmatimonadota > Gemmatimonadetes > Gemmatimonadales > GWC2-71-9 > JAOTVV01. Next base: position 11,666 of record JBDHDN010000064.1, on the reverse strand, counting down.
TGGAGCAGGCGCTTGTCCTCCGGCCGGATCGCCCGCACCAGGATCGGCGTACCGTCCTTCAGGGTGAAGCGGTACGACTGGGTGGGCACGGCGCTGCTCACGGCGCCTCCGTTCCCGTCACGTGCCGGATGGCGTCGCAGACCTCCCGGGCGAGCCGCGGCACGGCGTCGGTCAGCTCGGGCGATAGGCTGGGCTGCACGGCGGCTCCGCGCACGGTGATGCCCAGCAGGACCACGTCCGTCCCCTCGAGCGTGCCCGCAACCGACCGGAGCAGCAGGAGAGCCTGTGCGGCCGACAAGTGGTGCGCGTGCCCTTGCGCGTGGACGAGTGCCCGAAGCTCGGCCGGATCGGGGCCGAACGTGCGCAGCTGCCCCGGCGGGCCGTCGTCCAGCAGGGCGTCGAGTACGATCACATACGCGCGGTCCTGGAGCCGGTCCTCCAGGCGCAACAGATCGGTACCACCGTATGCCACCTCGGTGCCCTCGGGCAGTTCTGGGTCCTGAGCCAGCGCTTCCGCCAGGCGGCAGCCGATGCCGTCATCGCCGGCGAGGGGGTTGCCCAGTCCGATCACGAGGGTGCAGGCCGGGCTCACGCGGGCCTGGGCTCCGGTGCCGGTCTCGCGACCGGAAGGTGGATGGTGAAGGTCGTACCGTGATCCACGCAACTCTGCACGGCGATGGTGCCGCGGTGGCGCGTCACGATGCCGTAGGCAATGGCGAGGCCGAGGCCAGTGCCCTGACCGCCCTGCTTGGTGCTGAAGAAGGGGTCGAAGACCCGGTCGATTGCCTCCGGTGGAATGCCGCGTCCGGTGTCGCTGAACGCGATTTCAACCGTGCCCTCGTCGGGGGTGTGCGCGGTGCGGATGGTGAGGGTGCCACGCTCGTCCATTGCCTGCACGGCGTTGACGATGAGGTTGAGGAATACTTGCTGCAACTGCGAGCGATCGGCGACGATGGTCGGCAGGTCGGGTGCCCACTCGCGCACGAGCTGCACGTTGAAGAACGATGCCTGCTTGCCGATCAGCCCGACCGTATCCTCCAGCACCCGGCTGACGTCAACCACCTCCATGTGCATTTCCGACTGCCGAGAGAACTCCAGCAGGCCGCGCACGATGTCGCGGCAGCGTTCGGCCTGCCGGACGACCTCCTCGAGATTCGTCCGATCCGGATGGTCGTCGGGAAGGTCTTCGACGGCCAGCGAAGTGAGGGCGAGGATCCCGCCCAGCGGATTGTTGATCTCATGGGCTACTCCCGCCGCGAGCATGCCAATCGATGCCAGCCGCTCGGATTGCGCAACCCTGAGCTGCATTTGCACCAACTCGTCGGTCCGTTCTTCGACCTTTTCCTCGAGCGTGCGGCCCCAGTCTTCGAGGTCGGCCTTCATCTGCCGGAGGCTCTCGAGCATCGAGTTGAACGACTCCGCGAGGAGCGCGATCTCGCCGTGCGCCGGTGCCTCCACCTGCTGGTCCAATCGCCCGGCGGCGATGCGGCGGGTCGCCCCAACCAGCTCGGCGATCGGCCTGGTGATATTGCGGATCATCACGTAGGTGAACGCGATGATGACGATGAACCCGGTGGTGGCGAGCGCGAAGAACGACAGGATCACGCGGTCACGCACCGCCGTGAATCGGCGCTCGAGCACACCCACGTACAGCATGCCGACGATCCGCTCGCGCGCGTCGCGGATGGGGTCGTACACGCTGAGGTACCAGTCGCTCACCACGAACGCACGGTCGCTCCACCGCTCGCCGCGGCCGAGCACGACCTCGTGCACCGGCGCCGAGACGCGGGTGCCGATGGCGCGCTCGCCGTCGGAAAGGCGCACGTTGGTGGCTATGCGAACATCACCTTGGAAGAGGGTGACCGTGCCAATACTCCTCCCGCCGTGGGTCTCGTCGCGGTAGAGCAGCTCCCACACACGATCCACCATCTCCACAGTGCCGTTGAGCACCATGCCGCCGTAGAGCGCGCCGATCACGGTACCCGAGCGATCCCGCACGGGGGCCGCGCCCATCATGGCCATGCCGGATGTGAGCGCCGTGTCCGCCGCCGGCCGCGCCCGCGGCGTGGGGACCATCGCGATCCGCGCCCGCTGAGCGAGTGCCGGGTCCTCCCCGGCGAGGGCCGAGGGCGAGAGGATCTCGCTCGCGGCGCTCACCGTCCCGTCGAGGGCCAGGCCGACGAGCGGAAGCCTCGTTACGTCGTCGCCCACACGGCCCGGTGTGGTCCTGAGCCGCACACGTCCGTCGGGTCCGGTCAGCGCGAGGAAGTCGAGTGCCATTTCGGCGCGGACATATGCCAGGTAATCGGCGGCCGCCTCGCAGGCCCCGCCAGCGGCACACCCGGCGACTCCCGTGCCCGCCGCGGCGAGCTGGAGCGCCCGGCGGATCGAGACGAGCCGGTCGTCGTAGATGGTGCGTGCGGCGGCGAGGTCGTGCTCGGCGCTTCGCTGGGCCTCGCGCATGATCGCCGTGCTCACGATCCACGAGCCGAGCAGCGAGGTGGCGAGGCCGCCCGCGGCGAGGATGATCAGGTAGCTGACGATCAGCCGCGTCTTGAGCGATAGCCGCCGGAGCCACGCGCGCGGACGCACCAGATGCCCCTACGACTCGGGAACGTCGAGCAGGGTGCGGATGCGCTCGAGCAGATCGGTCGGATCGATCGGCTTTCGCACGAACGCAGTGTTGGCGCCCCACATCCGGTCCGGCGGCACACTGAAGTCCGCTTCCTGGTCGTACAGCGAGCTGATCACCAAGATCGGCACATCGGCGAGCCCCGGCAGCTCCCGGAGCGCCCCTTCGGTGAACAGGCCGTCCGTTCGCTCGTCCATGATGATGTCGAGTAGTATCAGCGCGGGCCGCTCGCGCGCGGCGAGTGTCACTCCCTCACGTCCGCTCGCCGCCCGCACGACGGTGAAGCCGTTGGCCTCGAGGTATGTCGACACGGCCGCCGAGAAATCCGGATCGTCGTCGATCAGCAGGATGCGATAGGCGCGGTTCATGGCACCTCCTCGCCGGGTGCCGGCTCGTCGAAGCGGCGCGGCAGGCGAACCCGGAACGTCGTACCCTCGCCCTCGGTGCTCTCCACGGTGATCGTGCCACCGAGCTCGAGCGCGATGCGCCGCGCAATCGGCAGGCCAAGCCCCGTGCCGGGAACCGCGGCACCCTCGCGCGGCACCCGATAGAACTCCTCGAACAGGAGCGGTACCGCGTCGGCCGGGATGCCGACGCCAGTGTCGCGCACGGTGACGAGGATCTCGCCGTCGCTCCGCTCCGCAACCACTTCGACCGTGCCACCCTCCCGGTTGTACTTGACGGCGTTGCCGATGAGGTTGTCGAACAGCACGGTCAGGCAGGTCGGGTCGGCGTGCACCGGGAGGAGGGGGGCGGCGTCCAGCGCGAGCGTGATCCCTCGCTCGGCCGCGGCCGGCCGGTGGCTCTCGACCAGGTGGGTCAGCGTGTCGTGCAAATCCGCGTCTGCACGCTGGCGTCCGAACGAGCCGCCCTCGATGCGCGACAGGGTGAGCCAGTCATCGATCAGCTGGTGCATTTCGTCGGTTCGAGCGAGGCAGCGGCTGATCCACTCGCGCGCTTTGCCCCACATGTCGGGTGTATCCCCCAACCGGGCCAGCACCTCGAGGTACTGGTGCACGGCGACCAGTGGTGTCTTGAGCTGGTGCGACACGAACGACACGAAACGGCGTTTCATCAGCTCCCGCTCGATCTCGCACTGGCGCGAGCCCAGCTCGAGCTGGCGCCGCTCGAGCCCACGCCGCACGATCAGGCGCAGCTCGTCGGGTGAGAACGGCTTGGGGAGGAAGTCGTACGCGCCGGCCTTCATGGCATCCACCGCGGTGCCGATCGTGGCGTAGCCGGTGATGACGACGATCACCGCGTTCGGGTCGATCTCGCGAATGCGCGGGATCACCTCCATGCCGGAGAGGCCGGGCATCTTGAGATCGACCAGGACCAATGCGGGTCGCAGCTCGGCCACGGCCGCAAGCCCGCGGGCGCCGTCCTCAAACGTCTGCACCACGAAGCCCGTCTTGCTGAGGATTCGCTCGCAGGACAGCCGCATCGCGTAGTCGTCATCGATGACGATGATCGTCTCGACCGCGTCCCCCGTCATCAGTGCCTGCTCCTTCCACCCGGTTCCCGCGCCGCACGTCGCGGCGCCCACTTCAGCGACGGTGGGTGACCCGGGCGAGGACATCCAGGAATTTCGGGATGTCGAGCGGCTTGGTGAAATAGCGGTCGGGCCGGATCAGGTCGGTCTCCGGCGCCCGCGGGAACCGCTCGTCGGGTGACTCCTGGATCGACGACACCATCAGCACTGGCACGTCGCGGTGCGCGGCGTATTCGTCGTGGTGCTTGATGGCGTCGCTGACACCATAGCCTTCGGTGGTGGACTCCATCATGACGTCGAGCAGGATCGCGTGAGGCCTTACCTGGGCCAGGTGCCGCAACCCCGCGGTACCCGAGGCAGCGGCAAACACCTCGTATCCTTCTGCCTCGAGTAGCGAGCGCACCGATTCCGTGAAGTCTGCGTCATCGTCGATCACCAGGATTCGCTTCGTATCCGACATGGTGGTGCCCCCTCTCACGGTGCTCGGCGATCGCCGGGGGCGCCGCCGACTGAGGTGGACCGAGCACGAGATGCACGGGTCATAGGCGCGGGCGATCATCTCGAGCCGTCTCGTCAGGGTTGCGTCGTCCGCGGCGGGGTCCGCCGCCACGGCCGCGCGGAAGTGCGACTCGATGCTGGCCGCGTTCATCGCCGTGGGCGTAACGACGTCGGCTGCGAGGATGCGTCCGGCATCGTCGTAGGTGTACCGATGCGCGAGGAGGCCGCGCGGCGCCTCGGTGACGCTCGTGCCAACGCCGCCGCGCGGCGCCACGGGCACGCGCGACTCAGCGGGCGGCCCGTCGGTCAGCAGCCGGCGCACGTCATCCAGCGCCAACTCGATGTCGAGGATCAGCTCGACCGCTTGCGCTTTGTTGTTGTCCATCGGGTTGCGTGACGGCACCCTGAGGCTCAGCGTGCGCATCACACTGCGAGCGGGTTCCGTCAGCCTGGCACCGTTCACCGCCAGCCGGGCGAGCGCCCCAACCATGAACGGCTGGCCGTCGTAGCGCGAGTGCTTGGCGTGCGAATGCGGCACCACGGTCTCGTTGGTGAGCGCGCGGTAGTCCTCGATCGCGAAGTTCGTGGTGTCCCCGTTCCTGCGGAGCACGATCGCGTCACCGCCGCAGTAGCCGTACTGCGTCGGTGTATGGAGCGCCGCAAATGCGGTGTCGGCGTTCACGAACTCGGCGGGCGGCAGCGACGCCATCACCTCCGTAGCCGAGAGCGCGTCGCTGACCCCGCTCTCGAGTGCGTCCTCCAGTGCCACCAGGTCGTCGTTGGCTGGCAGCCGCCCGAACCCGCCCACCACGGCGTTCACCGGATGGATGGTGCGGCCGCCCACCGTCTCCTGGATCAGGTTGCCGAGCTTCTTGAGCCTGAGGCCAAGCGCTACGGCGTCGCGGTGCTGGTCGGCCATCGCGATGGCGCTCGGATAGGAGAGGTAGTCGGGCGCGGCGAGCAGGAAGAGGTGTAGCGCGTGGCTCTCGATGTTCTCGCCCCGGAACATGAGGTCGCGGTAACGCCGGGTGGTCGGGCTCACCTCGACTTCGAACGCGGCCTCGGTGGCCTCGATCGACGTGAGTGCGTGGGCCACCGAGCAGATCGCACAGATGCGCGACACGATCGGGCTCACCTCGTCGTAGCGGCGGCCGCGGATCAGGCGCTCGAGTAGGCGTGCCCCTTCGAAGATGTCGAACTGCACGGACTTCACCTGCTCGCCGTCCAGCTCCACCGCGATGCCGCCGTGCCCTTCCACGCGGGCGAGATGCTCGACCCGGATCGTGCGGCTCATCCTGCCTCCACGGTCGCGGTGGGAAGTGGGGCGAAGGTGCGCAGCCGCCGCGCGACATCGTCGGGTGCCAACCCCTGCGCGATCAAGAGCTCCATGCCCGCCGCGACGTTGGCGTCCTCCGCCGGACCGCGGCATCCGATGCACGGGATGCCCAGGCTTGGACAGCGGGCGTGGCAACCCGCCTGCGTGAGTGGCCCGAGGCACGGGAGCGCCTGCTCGGACAGCAAGCAGTTGCACTCGCGCATGCGACACTCGGTGCACACGGGGTAGCACACGCCAAGCGGTGCATTGCCGTTCAGAACGTCGGCCATCGCGGTCAGGAACTGGTCCTTCTCGATCGGGCAGCCGGAGATGCTGAAGTCGACGTCGACCACCTGGTGGAGCGCACGCGGGGCCAGCGCGTCGAACCCGTCACCCGCAGGTCCGTACACGTCGCGCAGTCCCTCGTGCCAGTCCATCCCGTCACCCATTGCAGCGACGCCGCCCCACACCGCGCACGTGCCGACCGCCACCAGCGTCCGCGCGCGGCGTCGAACGCGCAGCAGAGTTTCCTCGTCGCGCCGGGTCAGCACGGCTCCCTCGACGAGCGCAACGTCCAGTCGTGCATACCGATCGCCGTCGGAGGACGCCATCAGGAACTCGCGGATGTCGATCAGCTCGACGAGCTCGAGCAGCTCGTCCTCGCAATCCAGGATCGCGAGCTGGTCGCCGGCGCAGCTGGTCAGCCCGAAGATCCCGACGGTCGGTTTGGTGCGTTCCATGCCGCCTCCTAGATCATCTCGGGCAGGTTGATGGCGTCCCAGTACGTGAAGATGGGACCGTTGATGCACGTGTACTTGTAGCCGACGCTGCAGTGACCGCACTTGCCGATGCCGCACTTCATCCGGCGCTCGAGGGACATCAGGATGCGATCCTTCGGCAGCTCGTAGTCGAGCAGCCGCTGGAGCACGAAACGGTACACCGCCGGCGGCCCGCACACCGTGGCAAAGGTGCGCATCGGCTCGATCGTCACCCGGTCGAACAGCGTCGGCAGGCGACAGATCGGGTTGGTCCAGGTACCCTTCGGATCGGTGTCGACGCACAGCAGGCAGGCGAAGTCGTCCCGGTCCACCAGCGAGATCAGCTCGTCGCGGAACAGCATGGTCTCGGGCGTTCGGGCGCCGTACATCAGCGTGAGCTGCCCGAACCGGTCACGGTGGTCGAGCACGTACCACACCAGCGACCGGAGCGGTGCCATACCGAGCCCGCCCGCCGCGATCAGGAGATCGTGCCCTTGAATCTGCTCGACGGGGAACCCATTGCCGTAGGGTCCACGAATCCCGACCACGTCGTTCGAGCGCAGCCGGTAGAGCGCATCCGTTACTCGGCCGACCCGGCGGACGCACAGCTCGAGCACCTCGGGTCTCGACGGTGACGACGAAATCGAGATCGGCGCCTCGCCCGCGCCCGGGATGCTCAGCATCACGAACTGCCCCGGGCGGTGCTCGAAGCCGCGTGCTCGCTCTTCGTCCGTGAAGCGGAAGGTGAACAGCCAGTTGTCGTCCACCATCTTGAAGATGCGGACGAGCCGTGCCTGATGGGGCAGATAGGGATTGGCGTCGCGCACCGGATTGTACTCGCGCCGGCCGTTGACCTCTTGGACGCGATCAAGTACCGGAGTGGGCGGTGTATCGGCTGATCCGGGTCGCCACTGACCGCCGATGCGTAGGGTGCTAAGACGATCCATGTTCGACCCCCCGCAGCTGGTTCAGTACTTCGATGATGTCGATGCCCACCGGGCAGGCGGCGATGCAGCGCCCGCACCCCACACAACTCGGCCGGCCGTACTCTGCGACGAAGCCGCGTTGCTTGTGGTAGAAGCGGAACTTGATGCGGCTGGCGCGGGACGCGCGGAAGTTCTCACCGCCCGCTACCAGCGCGTGCGAGGAAAACAAGCACGAATCCCACCGGCGCAACCGGCGCCCGGCCGTGGTGCCCAGCTCCGTCTCGTCCACGACGTCGTAGCAGTAGCACGTGGGGCAGACTATGCTGCAGCTGCCGCACGCGAGGCAGCGGCGCCCCAGCTCCTCCCAGATCGCGTGCTCGTACTCCATCTCGACGATCTCGGACAGGTCGCGGATTTCGACCTCGAGCCGGAACTGCTCGTGCTTCTCCTCCGAGCGTCGTTTGTACTCGTCGATGTCGGCGCGGGTGACCTCCTGGAACAGTTCCCGCGCAGCGAGCACCATGTCGTCGCCCAGCGCGGTACCGACCATCGTCAGGTAGTGGCTTCCGATGTCGTGCAGGAACAGGTCGAAGCCGGATTCGACGTCGTCGGCCCGCATGCTGCGGCAAAAGCAGTGCTCGTCGGGCGTGCAGTCGATCCCGATGATCGCGATGTTCCGCCGCCTCGTGCTGTAGTAGGGGTCGGGATACCGACCGCTGAAGACCTGATCGAGAATGTTGAGCGCGTAGATGTCGCAGGCGTGCACACCGAACAGCACGATACGACGGTCGAGGTCCTCGCTCGCGGGCGTATAGCCGCGCTCCGGTCGATAGGTGAGCAGCGTCTCGTGAGGCGGCAGGAAGTACTTCTTCGGCGGCAGGATCGTGCGGTCGTAGTCGAGCCGCGCGTCCGACCAGCGGTCGAGATGGCGGAACACGAACCGCCCGTTCTGCTCGACGGGCGCGTGGATCTCCCCGAAGCGCCGGAGCACGGAGGCGAAAAAGTCGAGTTGGCGCTTTGGGAGCTTGAGGGTCTTCACGGTCTCGACGCTCCTCTCGCTGTCGGTCCGCCCATCACATGGTTCCGGACCGGGTGCGTGGCCGCGCCGCGCACGTGCGGGTGCAATGCGGGCGGGGGGTGGGGAGATCGGCGGCGTCACCGGGGATGAAAACGCTGCGGGCGTCCCCCATCGCGATCGCTCGCCGGGTAGAACGCCTCGCCGTGGGCCCGTCGCCGCATGTGGCGACGAGGCATATCGACTGTGCGGTACGCACCGCACGATTTCCGGACACGTGCACGGTACCCATCCTCACGCGTGCGCCGGATGCCCTCACCCGGCACCAACCCGACCCCTCCCAGCGACCGGCCGCCCCGCGGCCGCTCGCCGCACGCACATGCAACCTAGGATGTCCCTATTGAATTTTCTCTGAAAATTGGGCGAATTTTCCGGGACCGATGCCCTCCGGAGGATCCATGCCGTCGCTCACTGCCCGAGCAGAATCGTGGCCGATCCGTGGTGTGTTCCGCATCTCCCGCGGTGAGCGCACCGAGGCCCGCGTCGTCGTGGCCACCGTGGTGGACGGCGACCACGCCGGCCGGGGTGAATGCGTGCCCTACCCGCGCTACGGCGAGTCGGTCGAGGGTGTCGTGGCGGCGATCGAGGCGATGCGCGACGCGATTACCGAGGGAACCGATCGCGATACGCTGCGGGAACGCATGCCGGCTGGGGCTGCGCGCAACGCGCTCGACTGTGCCCTGTGGGACCTTGAGGCGAAGCGCCGCGGCACCCCGGTATGGTGGCTCGCGGGTCTCGAGACACCGATGCCCCTCACGACCGCCTATACGATCAGTCTCGACGAGCCAGAGGCAATGGGGCGAGCCGCGCACGAACAGGCCAACCGCCCGCTGCTCAAGCTCAAGCTGACCGGGGAGGACGACCTTGCCCGGGTGCGCGCGGTACGTGACGCAGCTCCCGAATCGCGCCTCATCGTGGATGCCAACGAGGCCTGGACGCCGGACGTGTTCGCCGAGATGTCGCCAACCCTTGCAGCGCTCGGCGTGGAGTTGATCGAGCAGCCCCTCCCGGCCGACCGGGATGAGTCCCTCGCCGAGTTGCCGCACCCCGTGCCGGTCGCTGCGGACGAATCGTGCCACACGAGCGCGGACGTCCCGGCGCTCGCTGGCCGCTACGACGTGGTGAACATCAAGCTCGACAAGACCGGCGGGCTCACCGAGGCGTTGCGCATGGCAGAAATCGCACGCGATGTCGGGCTCGGTATCATGGTCGGGTGCATGGTGGGTACGTCACTCGGCGTCGCTCCGGCCACCTTGCTTGGCCCCGTGGCGCGGTACGTGGATCTCGACGCCCCGCTACTGCTGGCGCGGGATCGGACCGAGGGGTTGCGGTTCGAGGGCAGTACGCTGCTCCCGGCGGAACGGGAGCTGTGGGGGTAGAGACGAGAGTGCAGAACGCAGAACGCAGGGTGCGGGGTGCAGACCGAAGGGTGAAGAATGAAGAGTGAAGGGGTGCTGCACCTCCGGTCCGCTTCACATTTCACTGTTCACTCTTCACCCGATTCGCGATCCTGCTCACCCGTTTCGAGTTCGCTCACTCGTTCCGATCCCGTGCGCCCGACGGACTGCGGCCCTGTGCCAATGCCTTCAACCCCTCCTCCGAGCGCTCCGCGTACGGGCGCTGCTGCGCCGGTGTCGCCAGGTGGTTGTGCGGAGAGTCCACCATGGGCACGACGTCCTTCGGTCCTCGCATCGCGTTGACCGCTGCCCAGATCCCTGCCGGGGTGGAGGTCTCGTCGATGAAACCGATGCCCACCAGGGCGTGTGCCTCGATGCGGGACGCGAAGTTGACGGGGTCGAAGTACCTGGCGGTCTCACGTACCTCGGGGCGCGTCACGTCCCAGTTGGAATACGGAGCGGCTCGGCCGTGCAGCGGTCCGGTGACATCACAGCCGGACGGGACGTTCACGACCACGGCGGTGACTTTCGGATTCAGACCGGCGACGGCGATGCTCTGCTGCCCGCCCATGCTCGTGCCCATCACGACCAACGTCCGCCCGTCCCAGTCGTCGCGGCTCGCGAGGTACTCCACCGCGCGATAGTCACCGAGGTACATCGGCAGTAAGTAGCTCTCGTCCCGACTGTGCCGTCCGATCGTCGGGTAGCTCTTGATTCGCTGCGGCAGGGCGTCGTAGAACGCCTGTGGCATGTCGGCCGGCACGTCGTGCGGCTCCACGTTGAGCACGAGCCAGCCGTGGGCCGCGCGATCCGTCACCCACTCACGCCGTAACGGATACGGCGGACTCGCCCACTGGAGGATCAGAAGCGCCGGGAAACTGCCACGACCCGCCGGCTTCGCAAGCTGCCCGTACACGTATGCGCCATCGGATGTTCATCCGGATCGTGTAGTACTCGACCCCTGGCCGATCGCTCTCACCAGGCGTGAGGGCCGGCTCCATGGCGACGGTGTCGATCTCTCGGATCTTGGCCTGCCAGAACGTGTCGAAGTCGGCCGGCCGCGGTGCGGAGGGCTCGATACGCATCGGCGCGACTGCGGCTCCAAGCAGCGCGCGGCCGACTTCGGCACGGCTCGCGCCGCGGAACCCGCCGCTGCCTTCAAGGGGGTGCACCTCGACGAGCAGCATGCCAGGCCGATCGAGGGACGTCTCGATCGTCGCGCGCTCCTGCGGTAGCTCGAAGGTGCCGCTGTCGATCGCCGCGACTCCGTCCCGCATGACGGTGTAGCGGTAGATGCCCGCCGGTGCCTCCCGGCCGGGAGCGGCGGCAACGGTCCAGCCGACTCGCTCGCCCACGTCGCAGATGCCGCTCGCACGATAGGGTGTGAAGTCGACCTGCTGTGCGGCAGCCGCCGCCGACAATACGGCGAGCGCGACAGCGACGGCCGCAAGGGAGCGGGCGGTCAGGCACAGGCGGATCATCGGAGTCCGATCCGTTGCGGTGCTGTTCATCGGAGAGTGTCTCGTCGTCAGACCTGGTTCGTCACGACGTGTCGCAGCGTCTCGGCGTCGAT
>JBDHDN010000063.1:0-12347 GCA_039591485.1 Gemmatimonadota bacterium | reverse complement strand
GCGAGCCGGAGGAGGACGAGACGGATGGACCGAGTGGCAAATAGGCGGAGAGACGGATGGAATATCGACTACCGACTGGGGGAATCATCAATGTGAGGGGGCGGCAGGAGCTATCCTGCCGGCCCGGCCGACCGCCTATCCGTCTGTCCGTCTTTCGTAACCACGGCTGAAGCCGTGGCTCGGCGCTGCGCGAGGCGCGTTGAAACGCGCTCCCCCCTCCCACGACCCGTCTTTCAGGACGCCTCCGTCACCGAGCTACCGAGCGCGGGTTTCAACCCGCGAACGCCCCCCCGACCGCCGTACCGTCCTCAGGGCGGCGTGATCGCGAAATCCACCAGCACGCCCGAGGCGAACTTCGCTACCACCTGATGGTCCGGGTGCTCGTACGTGTGGATCATGATCTCGAGGCCGCCGGCCTCGTCCGTGTCGACGGTCTTGGCGGGGCCGAGCAGCTGCTCGACCTCCTGGACGGTCATGCCCTTCTTGAGCGCCACCGGGACCCAGATCCCTCGGGTGCGAGCCAGGAGGCGATTGGCGTAGGTGGAGACCCAGAGCGTATCGCCCGCACCACGCTCGATCGCGGTGGGGAACTCCATCGGCGAGCGGGCTCCCTCCGGCTGTCCCACCGGAATGACCTCGAAGGCGCGGCCGTCGAACCGGGTCAACACGCCACCGGCAATGATCCACAGCCGGCCATCCTCGCCCTGCACGATGTCCGTGACGAAGTTGCCGGGGAGCCCATCAGCCGTCGTCCACCACGCTGCGTGGTATCCGGCGCGTTGGCCGGTCCCCTGTGCGGCGAGCACCTGCGGCGTGATGAGTGCGAGAGCAGTCGACAGCATGCCGATGGCGGCGGCGCGCGGTGTGCGGAGCCGATCGCCAGCGCATTGACGCCGGCAGAGCCGTGCGGATCGCAGCAGGAAAGGGATAGACATGGTCGACGACCGTGCGTGAAAACTGGACGCTCGCTCGCCGCTGGACAACGCCGTGGCGGTCCGCGGTGAGGGAACAGCACACCCTGGGGACACCCGACCGGTGCGGACTGCCTCGACCTGTTCTTTGCACGCATCGGTGACGAACGGTTCGAGATTCCCGAGGCGGTGATCACGGGCGGATGGACGGTTTGAGTATCGAATGTCGACTGGGGGAATGACCAATGACGAAGTCACCGTCATTCCCCCGACCGGCTGTCCGTCCGTTTCCCTGTGACCACGGCTGAAGCCGTGGCTCGGCCGAGTTGTCGCTGACGCGACATCGGATACGGACAACGGTGTTCGCCTGACCGCCCGATTGTCCGTCCGTTGGACGTGACCTACCGCCCGTCCGGCTGACCGCCGGTCCGCCTGACCGTCCGCACCTGTACCGCCCCCTCCCCCTCCATGTCCCGCCACGCCACGAGCACCGTGTTTCCGATCCGTGCCGTGCGCGGGAATCCGCTGCCGCGTGATGCGTCGGTGATGGCAACAGTAACCGGGTCACCTCGCCGGCCGTCCGGCTCGATGCGGCGTCCGAGCACCGCCGCCGCGTCAGGCGTGCGCTCGATCCACACGACGAATGCCGAGCCGTCCGGCAACAGTTCGACGTCCACCCGCCCAAGCGGATCGCCGACATCGACTCGCATGGGGGCGCTCCAGGTGACGCCGCCGTCCGCGGAGCGAGCCACCTGTACGCGCGCCCGCTGCTCGGGCGCCGTGTACCAGGCGAGCACCACGGTGTCACCCGTGGCCGCGAGCTGCGGGCCGTTCACGGGACACCCGGGATAGTAGAAGCCGTCGTCCGCGACGGACGAGGGATCGGTCCAACGGCCGTCCGCGTACCGCACGATCGCGATGTCGCGGATCTCTCCCGCACTACGGTCGCGGTACGCGGCCACCAGTCCGGCCGTAGTACGGACCAGCGCCGTCTGACAGCACTCGCAGGTGCGCTGATCCAGTAGCCCCTTGTCGGCCACCGCACCTGCCCCGGTCACGGTGCCGAAGCGGATCTGCATGTCCCCGTCCGGCGTGCCCCCGGCAAGTACCATAGCCCTCCCGTCGAGCCAGATCAGCGCGGCCGAATCACCGGTGAGCGGCACCATCGAGACGAACCCGTGCTCGGTGGGGGAGACGTCACGGTGCGGTGTCAGCGGAGTGCTCCACGAGCGTCCCTCATCGCTCGAGGTGGCGACCCGTACGTGGTACGCGAACGTGCCACCCTCGACGCGGTCGAGCCAGTGTACGATCCACGAGCCGGTCTCGGTTGCGACGAACGACGGGAAGTCGGCCCAGTTGTTCAGCAGCGTCGCACCGGTCGCGACCGTCACCGGCTCCTTCCAGCGGCCGTCCGTGCGCACGGCGAGGCGGAGTGTGTGCGCCGAGTCGCCGGCCGGCTCGAGCCAGGTGAGCACGACCCGCCCGTCCGCGAGCGGATACAGGAACGGCTGGGCGCTACCGGGCGGGCCGGAGAACTCGACGGCGCCAACGACTGGTGCGCTTCCGTTGCCGCAGGCGGCGAGCAGGGCGAGACCGAGTGTCACGATGAGGAGGCGAATCGGATCCCCCGAGGTCTGGGCAACCGTGAAGTCTAGAGGGAAGACGGATAGACGGATAGACGGATGGACGCATCCATTATCGAAGCTCGATTGGCGGAATGACGAAGGGCGAAGTGAGCGTGATCCCCCCGACCGTCGGTCTCACCGTTGCACGTTGCACGGGCGATCACCCGCCTGACCGTGTCTCGTAACCACCGCTGAAGCGGTGGCTCGGCCGTTCCTTTTCCCCATTCCCTCTTCCCCTCTCCCTTTTCTGCCGCCGTCCACCCCTCCTCGTCTGACTACAGCCTGACGAGATACGTCAGTTTCACCGTGAACCCGCGGTCCGTCAGCTGCCAGAGATCGCCCTCCACACCCCGACCCTCAGTGAGCACTATGAACAGATCGCTGCCGGGGCGGTGGATGAAGTCGAGCCGGAGATTGGCGGAGAACGCGTTGTCCAGGCTGTTGTATTGCACCAGCGCGTTGGTGAAGAGCTTGGTGGAGAAGGCGTACCCGAACCGGACTGACGTGATGTGCGTCGTGAGATCGCCGTTTGGCACGTCGACGTAGTTCCACTCATGCGCCAGTTCCAGCGAGACCTGCGGGCTCGGCGAAACGGAGATGGCCGGCTCAAGGGAGTAGAGGGTCCCCCCGTAGAACTGCTCCCAGCTGCCACGGAGCTCACCCACGATCGCGCGATGGCGAGCGCTGTTGAAGAAGGCGCGGATCTCCGACGCGTCGTACCGTCCGGGCTCGATGAGAATGGAATCGGCCAAGAGGAATCCCTCGTCCAGCTGTGTCTCCCCGACCGCGAGCTTGGTGCCGAAGCTCTCCCCCGACTCCCACTCGGGATCGAGGAACACACTCCCCTCCCAGTCCTGCATTCTCCCCCCGGTGGTGGTGAAGTACTCACCCTCCACACGGAAGTCGAACACCCGGATGCCCAAGATCCCGGGCCGCGGCGACAGGCGGACCTCCGCGCTGGTCTCCCGGATGTCGGGGCGGGTAATGAATCCCATGTCGGCCCGCGCCTCGGGGCCGACGGTGAGATGCCGGACCGAGGCGCCCAGGAAGTCCGTGAAATACTCGGCACTCAGCGAGTAGGTGTGATCGTTTCCGCCCTGCCCGCTGCTGAAGCTCCGGGTGTAGAACCCCCACAGGCTCAGGGTCTGCGACAGCCAGAACGAGCCGTCCACGGCCAACACCGTGTTCCACGCCTCCCCATCCCGCCGGTCTGTGATCATGGCTCCGAGGAAGCTGCTCTCGCCGATGTCGCGCTTCACGCGACCGACGGAGAAGCTCGTCAACGGTACGTCTCCCGACTCCGCGGTGATGACGTTCATGAGCCCCAGGGTCTGGCCGCCGAGGCGACCGGTGAGCCGCCCGCCGCCGATGATGGGGATCTCACCCTCGGGGCCGATGCCGATGCGACGGGAGAAGAACAGCTGATAAGGCGGCGGACCGAATCCACCGGTGAATCCCAGGTCGAAGATCCCCGAGTTTTCGAGAAAGAACTCCCGCTTCTCAGGGTAGAAGAGCGAGAATCGAGTGAGGTTGACCTGCTCGTCGTCCACCTCGACCTGGGCAAAGTCGGTGTTCAGGGTGAGATCGAGCACCAGTCCGGGCACGATCTCCGACTTCAGGTCCAACCCCGCATCGGCGTGCACGTCGACCGGTGTCTGGCCGAGCGTGTCGAGTTCCTGCCGCGTGCCGCCGAGGACGAACGGCTTCACGTCCACGGTGAGCCCGAACCGAGGGAGATCCTCCACGCCGACCAGGTCACCGGCGCGGCTCACGCGCTCGAACCCCTCGTTGTCGCGGGACCACGCCTGCCACAGCACCATCTCGTTCTTCCGCCGGATGGTGCGGTACACGTTGAAGCCCCACCGTGCGTCCTCGCCGCCGCTCGGATAGCGCAGCGTACGCAAGGGAATGGCGAACTCCGCCGACCAGCCTTGGGCGGTCCGCGTGCCGGCGACCTCCCACACGGCGCGCCAATCCACGTTGATCTCGTTACCCTCGTCCGTGATGAGGGCGTCGAACTCCGCGCCGTTGGGATTGGTGGCGAAGACGAACGCGTTCCGGCTGTCGTGAAAGGTGTCGAACAGAATCGCGACCGCGTCGTCGCCGGCGAATTCCAGCCAATCGCGGTGGTACTCCATCACCTGATCGCGGGCGAGAATCCGGCTGACCACGCGATCCGGCTCCCGATCGAAGGCCGTCACCGCAACGTAGATGTTCTCGCCGTCGATGGCGATCCGGATCTCGGTGGCTTCGGTGGCCGGGGCGCCCTCATCGGGCTCCTGCTGCCTGAGGTCGGTGATCACGTCCGCCTCGGCCCAGAAAGCCTCGGCCGGCACGCCATCGATCTCGACCGTCTCGGCCTGGGCCGGCGTGAGCCTGAGTGCCTGGACCTCCGCGGTCGGAGGCTGCTGTGCCGACACGGACTGCGCACAGCAGATGGCTCCCAGCAGGAGCGCGAGGGGCATGACCGTTCTCATCGGGCCTCCGAGATCCGTTGGGAGCGTACGCGGCGTTATCCCTGGTTACGCGGCGCGGCGGCGCGGCGTTGAGGCCCGCACTGACTGGGCATCACCACTACTCAGACGTTGCGCTGCCGCGGGTCGAGCGGCGGCGGCCATCCCGGCCCGTCGTTGCTGTGACACCACCATACGCCTGCGGTCCCGAACCGCCTCTCAGCCTGTCCGCCCGTCCGCTATCTTTCCCCGCCGACGATCGCACCACAATGAGGATGCCATGGACTGGCTTGCCAATCCCGAGATCTGGATCGCCCTCGTCACCCTGACGGTCCTCGAGATCGTCCTGGGGATCGACAACGTCATCTTCATCTCCATCCTTGCCGGCAAGCTGCCAACGGACCAGCAGCAACGTGCCCGTCGGCTTGGATTGGCGCTGGCGATGATCACCCGCCTGCTCCTGCTCTTCTCCCTCTCGTGGCTGATCGGGCTCACGGCCCCGCTGTTCTCGGTGCTTGGCCACGAGGTATCGGGGCGCGACCTCATTCTCCTGATCGGCGGTTTGTTCCTCATCGCGAAGGCGACGCACGAGATCCACGACAAGCTCGAAGGCGAGGCCGGCGCACGGAACGCGAAAGCCGCGGCATCCTTCGGTGGGGTGATCGTGCAGATCATGCTGCTCGACGTCGTCTTCTCGCTCGACTCGGTGATCACCGCGGTCGGCATGGTGCGCGTGGTGTGGGTAATGGCCGTAGCAATCATCATCGCCGTCGGCGTGATGTTGATCTCCGTCGAGTGGATCGCGGATTTCGTGGAGCGGCACCCGACGATCAAGATGCTGGCGCTGAGCTTCCTGCTGTTGATCGGCTTCTCCCTGGTGGCCGAGAGCCTGCACCGGGAGATCCCGAAGGGCTACCTGTACTTCGCCATGGGCTTCTCGGTGCTGGTGGAGGCGCTGAACCTCAAGGTTGCGAGCCGGCGCGGCAAGCCGGTGAAGCTGCGGACACCGTACACCGGGGGATAGGGGACTACGCAGAGTGGGAAGTGAACGGTGCACAGTGAAGGGTGCCGACTGATCTGAATGGCTACCCTTGCTCGCTTCAGTCTTCACTCCTTGTACCATTCGAGTCCGAGATCGACCTCGGGCCTGATCCGCTCCCGGAGCGCCGTCAGCGCCTCGTCCGTCATCTGCGTGAACTCCCGTGCGAGTCGTGCGTTGTGCCGCACGAGCTCAGGCCGCTCCATCCCCACGACGGCGACGCTGACCGGCAGGCTCCACACGTAGCGCAGGCATTCCTCGATCGTACAGATCCGATCCTGTACGAGTCGCGCCTGGGCCGACGTCTTCATCGCGATCACGCCGATGCCGCGCTCGACCAGCGCGGGCAGCACGGCCCGCTGAAAGCTCTGCTGGTGGTAGTCCATGGGATTGACCGGCATCTGCATGACGTCGAACCGGGAGCCGCGGTCGAAGTGGTGCAGGGCACGCAGATTCACCGCGGGATCGGTGTGGCCGGTGACGCCGACGTGCCGGACGACACCTTCTCGCTGTGCCTCGAGGATGCACTCCATCGCCCCGGCCGGCCGGAACGCGCGATCGACGTCATCCACGGACCGGACCGAATGCAGCTGCCACACGTCGAGGTAATCGGTCCGTAACCGTTCGAGGCTCCCCTCGAGGTGCCGCCGCGCACCGTCGGCACTGCGCGTCTGGAGATCGAACGTCTTCGTCATGAGCACGATCTGCTCACGCACCCCTTTGAGCGCCACGCCCATCCATCGCTCCGCGGTGCCGCTCTGGTAGCTCTCGGCATTGTCGAAAAAGCGGATGCCCTCCTCGAGCGCGGTTTCGACCACGCGCGCGGCCGCAGCTTCCGATCCGGCCTGCCCGAGATGGAACCCTCCGAGCCCGAGGATCGGGATCTCGATCCCGGTCTGGCCGAGGGTCCGCGCCGGCAGCGCACCCTGAAGGAACAGCCGGCGGTCACCGCGCGCGCCACCCGGCGGCGCGATCGAGCCGGCTGCGAGGCCCGCGAGGGAAGTCAGGAAGTCACGGCGATGCACGGGACGCTCGGAGAAGGTGAAATCGAGTATCGAGAATCGACTGGGGGAAGGACGAGCGACGTGGAGCGTGCTCGGATCCCCGATCGAGCATTCCGATTCCGCCGTACCGCCGTTGCACCGTGCGTCACGGTGCGCTCGGCCCCAGCACCACGGCGTTGAGAAACAGCCGGTTCGCGCCTCGGAAGTACGCGCGGTAGTTGGGATCCTCGGCAAACGCGATCACGCGCCCGTCACCAACGCGCTCCTCGTACACGGCGACGGTGCCCGGAATGCGCGCGCGGCTCTCCTCCCACACGTGCCCGGAGATCACCGGGTCGTCGGCTGCGTAGCGTGCCACGACGCGGCGGCGCGATGACACCGCCCCCTCCGGCGCCAGGTAGAGTCGGTCGGAATCCACCAGCATCGGCAGCGCCCCGTCATCGTAGCCAGCCGCCAGCCAGAAACCCCGGTCGATCTCGGCCCGGAGGATGGCTCCCGGCACGTCGAAGCGCTGCGCATCCTTGCCATCGTCGGTCTCGTACCAACTGCGCAGCGCGATCACCTTCAGCTCCGTTCGCGCGAAATCGGTCGCGGCGCCAATCGTCACCAGCGTGCCGCCGTCGCGCACCCACTGCACCATCCGCTCCGCTCCCGTCTCGCCGAGGACGCGGGCGAGCGCCGGGGCGGAGGTCGAGGGAATCACGAGCACGGTGTAGGGCGAGAGATCGGTCTCGGCGACGGAGCCGGTGCGCAGGACGGTCAGCGGGATCTCGTACTGCCGGTCGAGCGTGTACCACGCCCACCCGAACGAGTACCCGGCGATGGGATCCTCCCCGAGCAGGGCGATCCGCGGCGCCTCGACGTTGAAGGTATGATCGCCCGAGCCCAAGGACGGACGGCCGGGCTCTCCCAGGCCCGAGGCGACGGCGTCCACGCCGACGCCGTGGTGCATGCCGAGCCGCCGCACGGCATCGTGCACGGTCGCGTCATTCTGGCCCACGCGTACGACCACCGATCCGCCGGCGACGTCGCGACCGTCGATCCTGGTCGGCGCCGTGAGCACCGCTGCACGGTAGCCGTCGCCCGTGAGCCCGGCGAGCACGGACATGGCCGCCGGATCCCGGCCGTCCACCACGTAGGCGTAGGCGGCCTGTTCCTCGGTGACCGGCGGTGCCGGCGGCGACTCCGCAGCGAGGGCACGCACCGGCAGCTCGCGGGAGTCCGTGGTACTGAAACCGGCGACGTCGAACAGCAGGGGCAGCGACCACGCCGTGATGTCGTAGAAGCGAGGATTCTCGTCGCGCAGCACCCGTGACCGCGCATCCGTGAGGAACTCCTCCGGCAGCGGCGTGGACGGATCCAGCAGCGTCCCGATGAGACGCGACGCCGGTTGCCGCGACTCGACGACGTACGTTCCGGCTGCGAAGGTGCGGCGGTCGACCGGCTGCCCGTCACGGTCGACGACCGCGCCCACCGCGACCTCCGTCGTCAGCGTGTCGACCTCGACGTCGTTGCGCCTGAGCAGCGTGATCAGCTCGCGGACGAGTCCCGGGCGGCGGTCGTTCGTCACGAGGTACCGCACCGGCTCTCCGTTGCGCCGCGCGAGGGCGGCCCGCTGGCTCTCGTAGTACTCCGTAAGGAGCCGCTCGCGGTGCTGCGCGGCGGTCTGCACCGCCGTCCACGCCGCGACGTACTGCTGCTCGAGCGCGTCGGCCAAGGTGCGGACGGACTTGTCGGGTCGCTCGAGCGCCAAGCCCCGGCTCGAGCCCTGCTCGAACAGCATGGCCACCGCGCCCTGGTACCCGCGATTGGACGTGTACCCGGGATAGAAGTAATTGTACCGCTCCCGGGTCATGTACTCGAAGCCTGCCGAGTCGAACGCGGCGGCGTAGGCGGCACCGAACTCGCCGAACCAGCGTCGCGCGAACTCGGGGAAGTACGGGTTGTAGGGCGGGCCCGGCGGATCGAAGTAGAACTCCGACCCGGCACCCATCTCGTGCATGTCCACCGCGACCTGCGGGCGCCACGCGTGCAGCGTGGGCATCCGCTCTCGCGTCTCCGCCTGCGTCTGCGCGAACCAGTCGCGGTTCGTGTCGAAGTAGTAGTGGCCGGTGCGGAACTTCACCGCCTGCCATCTGGTGAAGTCGTTCGACCAGTCCCGCGGGTCGGCGGTGGGCTGGCGACCAATCTGCTCGTGGTTGAGCGTCGCGAACGCCTCGCGCCCGTCGGGGTTGAGCATCGGGTCGACGAGCACGACGGTCGCGTCGAGCACGGCGAGCGTCGCAGGATCGTCCGCGGTCGCGAGCCGCTCGAGCAACTTGAGCGCGCCCTCGGCCCCCGACAGCTCGAACCCGTGAATCGATCCGCCGAACCAGACCACCACCGGCTGATCGGCGATCAACGGCCGTGCGGCCTCCGGTCCGGTGCGGCGCCCGTCGGCGAGCGCGAGCGAGCCCTCACGGATCGCCTCGAGTCGTGCGTGATTCGCCGGCGAGGTGACGACGGCAAGCATCAACGCGCGCCCCTCCCAACTGCGGCCCTGCGCGTGCACCGTCACCCGGGGCGACGTCGCGGCGAGCCGCTCGAGGTAGCGGACCATCTCGGGGTGCAGCGTCACGCGCTCGCCGAAATCATGACCGGTTACGTCGCGGAACGTGGGCACCTGGGCTGGCGCAACGGCGCTCATGACGACCGACGCCACGAGGCTCAGGAACGCGGCAAATACGACTCGCACAGTCGGAGCTCCTGGTCTGACGGGGTGACCTCCATTGTTGTATCTTTGACCCGGTTAACTGTCAATCTCGGACAGTGCCGAACCCCGGGGTGGAGGATCAAGGAGGAGGAGCATGTCGACACTCAAAGAGACCTTGTTCAAGAAGATCGAGGAGCACCGTCCGCGCACGACCCGACTCCTCAAGGAACACGCCGACGTGAAGGTCGGCGAGGTCACGATCGGGCAGGCGATCGGCGGCGCTCGCGGCGTGAGGTGCCTGGTCACGGACATCTCCTACCTCGATCCGTTCGAGGGTATCCGGTTCCGCGGCAAGACCATTCCGGAGACCTTCGAGGCGCTCCCCATGGCGCCCGACTCCGACTACCCCTACGTCGAAGCCTTCTGGTATTTCCTGTTGACCGGTGAGGTCCCCACCAAGAAGCAGACGCTCGAGGTGGTCGACGACTTCAAGGCCCGGCGCCAGGTGCCGCAGTACGTGTTCGACACGCTGCGGGCGATGCCGCGCGACACGCATCCGATGACGATGTTCAGTGCGGCGATCCTCGCGATGCAGCGTGAATCCGTGTTCGTGCGCCGGTACAATGAGGGCATGAACAAGATGGAGTACTGGGACCCGATGTACGAGGACGCCTGCAACCTGCTGGCGAAGCTCCCGACGATCGGTGCCTACATCTACCGGATGAAGTACAAGGCCGACACGCACTTCGGTCCCAACATGGATCTCGACTGGGGCGGCGACTTCGCGCACCAGATGGGTATCGGGCATCCGTACGACGACGTGGCACGGATGTACTTCATCCTGCACTCCGATCATGAGTCGGGCAACGTCTCCGCGCACACCACGCACCTGGTGGCCTCGGCGCTGTCGGACACCTACTACGCTCTCTCGGCAGGCATCAACGGCCTCGCCGGTCCGCTGCACGGCCTCGCGAACCAGGAAGTGCTGCGCTGGACGATGCACTTCCTGCAGCAGCTCGGGAAGGAAGACTACACCGAGGACGACGTGAAGCAGGCGCTGTGGGACACGCTGAACAGCGGCCAGGTCATCCCCGGCTACGGGCACGCGGTGCTTCGCAAGACCGACCCACGGTACACGGCGCAGCGGGAATTCTGCCTCAAGCACCTGCCGGACTTCCCGCTGTTCAAGCTCATCAGCACGATCTACAAAGTGACGCCGCCCATCCTCCAGGAGCAGGGCAAGGCGAAGAATCCGTGGCCGAACGTGGACGCACAGTCCGGCGTGATCCAGTGGTACTACGGGGTCACCGAGTGGGACTTCTACACCGTCATGTTCGGCATCGGCCGCGCCATCGGCGTGCTGGCGAACATCACGTGGGACCGGGCACTCGGCTACCCGATCGAGCGGCCCAAGTCCGTCACGACGGCGATGCTCGAGGAGACGGCGGGCATCAGGGAAGAAGCGATGGCCGGTGCGGCGAAGTAACGCGCACGGTTCCTCAGCTCGTTGCACACCGGGGGCTCCGATTGGGGCCCCCGGAGTCGTTGGCGACGACTGACGAACATCGACTGGGGGAATCACGAACGCCGCAGTGCGCTGCGAGGCATACTTCGGCGTTCGTGATTCCCCCAGTCGATGTTCACTAGTCCTGCAGTTCCTTCACCAATCCCGCGTACTTCCGCTCGATCGTGAACCCATACGAGTAGAAGTATTCCGGTCGGAAGAAGCCGGTGGTGACGCGTCGGGCGCCCGCCGCGCGCAGCCGGTTGAAGAACTCGTGCATGAGCCCGTCGGCCACCCCCTTCCGGCGGTAGCTCTCGGCGACGACGATCTTCTCGAGGTGACCCGTCTCGCCCTCGTCCTTTGTCTCGTAAAAGATCCCACCGATGATCTGTTCGCGCGTGTTGATGGCGACGAGATAGCGGTGCTCCGGCCGGAACCGCACCTCGAGCTTGGCGGAGAGGAACAGGCGGTGCAGCCGCTCGACCTCCTTGGGCAGCAGGACGTGGCGCACGCGGAACGGCTGGCCGTCGAGATCCTCCAGCGTCACCACGATCTCGCTCTGCGCACTGCCCCCAAGGTCGGTGGTCACGAAGTCGACGGCGTCCTCCGGCCGTAGATAGGCGAACGGGATCCGTGCGAGGAAGTAGTCGGCATCCTGGTCCACGGCGAGGCGTTGCCGCAGGTCGGCAACGGCCGATGCCAGCTCCTCGATCCGCATGGTGCCACCCCTCAGCGCGGCAATCAGCTGATCGAGCCCCTGCGCGAGCGCGGGTGGCGCAGCCCGGAACACCGTCTCGCGGAAGAACCGGAGCCGCGCCTCCGGATACGTCTTCGCGAGCCGATCCAGGCCATACGTGTCGTGCAGCTCCTGCAGCATCGCCGCGCGCGCCTGCGCGGTGGCGTCCTCGTTCAGCCGCGCCCAGCGGCGGTACCGCTTCGCCGCGAAGTAGAGTCGCATCGGGAGAAAACCGCGTGCCTGCACACCGTCGATGTACTCGCCTAGTGCCTCGGTCAGCTCTTCCGATGCGCCAACATGGCGCTTCCGGAGCGCCGAGCGGTAGGCCGCGAGCCCGTCCTGCTCGCCGAGCACCTCGAGCACGGACGAGAAGACGACGTTCC
>JBDHDN010000062.1:0-12448 GCA_039591485.1 Gemmatimonadota bacterium | reverse complement strand
GATCGCGCAGGTCGGGGAGTTCTCGTTCGTCCTCGCCGGTGTTGGCATCACAGCGGGTCTCCTGCAACCCGACACCTATCAGGCATTCCTCGCCGTCTCGGTCCTCTCCATGCTGGCGACGCCCGCGCTGATTGCGTGGGCTCCCGCCGTCGCCGACATCGCCTGCCGCGTCACGCGACAGCCGGCGCTCCGCCTCACCACCCACGAGTACGAGGCGGCACAGAGCCTCTCCGATCACGTGATCATCGTCGGCTACGGCCTCAACGGCCGCAACCTCGCCCGCGTGCTCAAGGCGGCACACATCCCGTACGTCGTGCTCGAGCAGAATGGACAGACGGTGCGCCGTGCGCGCATGGAGCGCGAGCCAATCTTCTTCGGCGACGGCACCCGGCGAGACGTGCTCGGGCATGTCGGGCTGGAGCGAGCCCGCGTTCTGGTGTTTGCCATCGCGGCATCCGCGGACACCCGGCGGGGCGTCGCGGTCGCCCGACAGATGAGCCAGGACGTACAGATCCTGGTCCGGACGCCGCTGATGGCCGAGGTCGACGAACTGCTACGCCTCGGCGCCAACCACGTCATTCCCGAAGAGTTCGAAACCTCGATCGAGATCTTTAGTCGTGTGCTACGGTTCTACGGCGTCCCCGGAAACCTCATCGAACGGGAGGTCCGGACGATCCGGGGTGATCGGTACGAGATGTTCCGTGGTCTCGCGTTGCCCGATCTCCGCCTCGAGACGCTCCGGCACCACGGCCTCAACACGATCGTGGATACGGTCTCCATCGAGGAGGGCGCGACGGCGATCGGCAAGAGTCCGGTCACGCTCCGCCTGCGCCAGGACACAGGAGCGACGGTCATTGCGGCGATCCGCGAGGGCGAGACGATCCACGCACCCAATCCGGACTTCCGCTTCCAGGTCGGCGACCTGGTCGTCCTGGTCGGACCGCCCGAGGCACAGCACCGCGCCGCCGAGCTGTTCCGGAGTGGGCCGGCCAACGTGGGGGAGCGGGGAGGGCTCGGGGGAGCGTAGGCCGCGCGATCATCGGGTCACCCGCCCGCTGCCGGCTCGCGATCCCGGGACCGCCGCCCCACCTGTCCGCCGTCCCGCGGCTCGATCACACGCAGCGCCGTGCGCACCGTCTCGGTCTGAATGTCCACCGTGTCCGCGATATCACCGGCATAGCCGCCGGCCATCGTCACGGCGACCGGGAGTCCGATGTCCCGGCAGTACTCGAACACCATGCGGTCACGTCGGGCGAGACCCACCTTGGACAGTGCGAGCCGCCCCAGACGGTCCCCGCTGTAGGGATCTGCCCCCGCCAGATAGAACACGATCCCAAAGCGAGCGGGGTCCGGGATTCGCGCCAATCCGTCTCGCAGCACCGCCAGGTACGCGTCGTCCCCCGTGCCGTCCTCCAGGGGCAGATCGAGATCCGCCGGTTCCTTCCGGAATGGGAAATTGCCGGCCGCGTGAATATCGAAGGTGAACACGCTGGGATCGTCGCGGAAGATACGAGCCGTGCCGTTCCCCTGGTGCACGTCGAGGTCGATGATCAACACGCGGTCGACGGTCCCCTGCTGCTTCAGGCTCCGGGCCGCCACCGCTACGTCGTTGAACACGCAGAATCCCTCGCCGCGGTCGGCGAACGCGTGGTGCGTACCGCCCGCGAGCGTGATGCCCAACCCGTGGTCGGCAGCCCAACGCGACGCGGCAATCGTTGCACCAACCGACCGCCGCGAGCGCTCCACCAAAGCCGTGGACCACGGAAGCCCGATTCGGCGGAGCCTGGTCGCATGCAGTGTTCCATCCACCACGTCCCCCACGTAGCCCGTCGTGTGGACCAACGCCAACTCCGCATCGGATGCGGCCGGCGGCAGCGCAAAGCCGTGGTCCGCCACGGCACCGGTGGTCACCAGCCGCTCCCGCAGCAGCGCGTACTTCACCATCGGGAACCGATGACCCGCCGGCAGGGGTACGGCGAACTGGTCGGTGTGGAAGATCGGTGTCACGACGCTCCTAACGGGCCGAGGCTCACGGCGTGGCGCGCCTCGAGACACCCCGCACGTGAATTGGCTCACAGCTTCTCGGGCACGGCGCTCGTAATTTGGGGCGTTGCGTGCAGCACTCTGATAATCACAGGAGATACCTGATGACGAAACCATCGTGCCGCGTTTTGACCCTTGTCGTCGCGGCGGTGGCCCTCACGCTCGGTCCGTGGGGATGCCGTGACTCCGGCAGTCCGGAGGCGTTCGACCCGGTCGCGTCGAATCAGGCGGCGTCGGAGGTGATGGCCACGTTCGTGAACAACCCCGCCATCGACGCACTGTTCCTCCTCGAGACCGCATTGCCGTGGGTCGCCGGTGCGGCCGCGGCGCCCCCGGCCCCGGCAATCGGCTCGTCGTACCCGGCTCTCGACAATGTGCGGGTGTTCGACCGTCTGCTGGCCTTTCTGAGTCCTGCAGCTCCCGCCGTGCTGTTCCCCGCTGATCTCCTCGGGACGACGCTCGTCTACGATCCGGCGACGGGTGAATACGAGGTCGATGCGGCCGCGGCCGGCGCGCCGGCCAACGGTGTGCGGATCGTGCTTTATGCTGTCGACCCGATCCTCCTCGAGCCCGTCGAGCCGCTGACCGCTGTCGGCTACCTCGACCTGACTGACGAGGGGACGGTCTCGGCAGATCGGGTTGGCGTCCTCGTCGTGATCGGGGACGTGACCTACCTCGATTACGTCGCGAGCGCGACCACCCTCACCACGAGCCTCGTGTTCGACGCGACCGGCTACCTGTCCGACGGCGTCACCGTGGTGGATTTCGCGCTCACCCACACGTGGTCCGAGACCGAGGGCTTCACCCTCGAGTACGCCATCGACGTGATCGAGGACGACGTGTCGCTCGACGTGCTGGTCGAGCTCGATCCCGCCGCCGAGTCGGCGACGCTGGGCCTCGAGGTGCGGCATGGCACCGAGACGCTCGCGCTCGATCTGACGGCGACGGCCACTGCGCTGGCCGGATCGGTGACGGCAAGTGGTAGCGTCGTCGTCACCGTGAGCGGCACGCCCGACGCCCCTATCTTCGACGCCGACGGGCTCTCGGCCGAGCAGCAGCAAGCGCTTGGTGAGCTGATTGAGGGCATCTTCGCGGTGGTCGAGGGGTTCAACGCCCTGCTCATTCCGGCGTATCTTGTCTTGCAGGTGAGCCTCGCGACGGTATGAGATGATTCCACAGGCGATGCGGCGCGGAGCGCTGACAGTCCTCCTCCTGGCGGGCTGCGGCGCTGCGTCGTCTTCCAGAGACCTGATCTTCGTGGATGGGCGCGCGCTCGCATCGGCAGGCGACTCGGTTCTCGCCATCACCAGGCAGGGGCACCCGTCGATCCTCTTGCGCGACCGGACGACCGGCGCCGTCTTCACCCGGGGAGAGCATGCCCTTCGCAGTCCCTTCCAGGTTCAGGAGCTGAACGGGCGCTGGTACGTGTCGGACGTCTCGGAGAACGAAGAGTGGATCATCGTGTTCGACGCTCAGTGGGAGGTGCTCAATCGTCTCCGGATCGACACGCTGTCCCTGGCGCCTCACCAGTTCGCCGTGCTCCCCGACGGGCGCATCGTGCTGGAGGTCGGCGACGGTAGGCTGGGCTACCTCGAGGACGGCACGCTGACGACATTCGCGGAGTACGAGTCAGCGAGCCGCACCGGCTTCCTGGTTGCCGCAAGCGGAGGCGTCCTGCACGCCGTCCCCGACGTCGCCGTGACGCTTTACAACGCGCAGGGCAACGTCCGCTGGCGGCATCCGTGGGACTGGCGGGAGGACGTGTACGTCTCGGATCTGGCCGTGGATGCGCGCGGGCGCATGCACATGCTGGTTGGCGAGAGCAACGGAAACACCTTCGTGTGCTTCAGCTTCGCCCATGCGACGGGTGAGGTCCTGCGCTGGTCGGAGCCGGGCCCGGCAGCGACCTTCTCCATCGACCGAATGGGGGAGATCCTCCCCGACAGTATCGGTCGCTGGATCGGGGAGTGAGCCCCCTTCAGTAGCTGAGGCCGGTGGTGTCGGCGAACTGGCGGAGCGCCGCCTCCTGCTCCGGCGTCAACTGCTCGGGCAGGTTCACGGCGATCTCGACGATCTGATCCCCCTTGGCGTTGTTCTTCAGGGCTCCCTGACCGCGGATCCGAAACCGGCGACCTGGCTGGGTGCCCGGAGGGACGGTAAGCACCACGCGCCTGCCGCTCACCGTCTTGACCTTCACCTTGGTTCCGAGCATCGCCTGTGCCACGTTGATCGGCACGATGCAGTGGATGTCCAGCCCCTCGCGCCGGAAAAACCGGTCGGGCTCGACCTGAAACGCGACGATGAGATCGCCGGGCGGGCCGCCGTCCGTGCTGCGCTGACCCTGTCCTTTGAGCCGAACCTTCTGCCCCGAGTCGGTGGCCGCGGGCACGGTGACGAGCAGGCGCTTCTGGACGGAAACGTCGCCAGAGCCACCGCACTTCGAGCACATCTCGCTCGGGAGCTTCCCACGGCCGCGGCACGCCGGACACGGACGCGTAACGGCAAACCCTCCCTGTCCGAAGGTGACCGTGCCTCGGCCCTTGCACTCCTCGCAAACGGTGATGCGCGCACCGGGCGCTGCCCCGGAACCGCCGCACGTCGGACACGCCTCGCTCACGTCGATGGTGACCGGCACCTTGCCGCCCAGCACCGCGGCCCGGAACGGCACCCGCACAGCCACCTCGAGCGGTTCGGCGGCCTCGGCCCGCTTACCTTTGCCGAAGATGGAGGAGAACAGGTCGCCCAGACCGCCAAACCCGGGGAAGCCGCCGAAATCCACATCCTGATAGGTCGTCGACGGCCCGGCGCCTCCGGCGCCCGCACCGCGACCGCCGAACCCGCCACGCCCCGTGAACGCACCGAGCTTGCGCATCTGATCGTACTTCTTGCGCTGCTCGGCGTTCCCAAGCACCCCGTACGCCTCGCCGATCTCCTTGAACCGCTCTGCCGCCGCCGAGTTGTCGGGATTCGCGTCGGGATGGTACTTCTTCGCCAGCCGCCGGTAGGCCTTCTTGATCTCGGCCTCGGACGCCTTCTCGGATACCCCGAGCACGCGATAGTAGTCCTTGCCCGACGGCACGGCAGCTTTCTACTCCCCGTCCGGCTCGTCGTCGACCACGACGACCACGCGCGCCGGGCGCAGCAGGACATTCCCCAACCGATAGCCGGGTTGCAGCACGTTGCCGATGGTGCCCGGCACCAGCTGCTCGGACGCCGGATGCGTCGCGACCGCTTCGTGGTGGTTGGGGTCAAACGGCTCGCCTGGCGCCCCGACCCGCTCGAAGCCCGCCTGCTCGAGCTCCTGAAGCAGCTTCCGCTCGACCATGTGGATGCCCTCGATCACATCGTG
Organism: Gemmatimonadota bacterium; assembly: GCA_039591485.1. GTDB lineage: Bacteria > Gemmatimonadota > Gemmatimonadetes > Gemmatimonadales > GWC2-71-9 > JAOTVV01. Next base: position 7,056 of record JBDHDN010000062.1, on the reverse strand, counting down.
GACGCTTGCATTCGCCGCCTCCAACGCGGCGACGCGGCCCAGATCGTCGAGGGTCTCGAGCAGTTGGCGCGCCAGGTCCGCCTGGGCCCGTTCTCGAAGCTCCAGGCGCTCACGCAGGGTCCGCTTGCGGAAGTTGTCGTACTCAGCCGCCAGACGGAGGTACCGGTCTTTGCGTGTCTCCAGCTCGGCCCTGAGAGTCGCGAGCTCGCCCTCTGCTTCCCCCACCCTGTCCGCCTCTTCAAGCTCGTGCTCGGCCGACGCGGCACCGGAAGGACCGGTCGCGAGTTCCTCGACGTCCGGCGCTTCGGTGTCCCCCACAGGTGACCCTCCGTGCGCATCCGGCTGCGGCTCGTGTGCTCGTTGTTTTCTCTTTCCCATGAGAATCCCGATCAGTGATGGCAAACTCCGACGGTCGTACACTTGGAATTATATCGGCGGCAACAAGCTCCGTACCATGTGCACCTGCCTATCTGGCAGGGGGCTGGTCGGCAGCTCGACCCAGTAGGCCCCGCAGCAGATCCAGGACCGCTTGCACGCTGCGGTGGCGGACCTCGTCGCGTCCGCCGGGGAACCGGATACAGGCGGTGCGCTCGTACCCCCCCGCGCGCGCGGCAAGCCAGACCGTGCCGACGGGCTTCTCCGGTGTGCCCCCTTCGGGCCCGGCAACGCCAGTCACGGCAACTGCGGCATCCGCCCCGAATCGCCTGGCGGCACCTGCGGCCATCGCGGCGGCGACCGCCTCCGAAACGGCCCCCTGCTGGTCGAGCAGGTCCTTGGGCACGTCGAGATCCCGCGCCTTGGACGTGTTGGCGTAGGCCACCACACCGCCCAGATACGTGTGGGAAGCGCCCGGCACGGCCGTCAGCCGGCCACCGACGAGTCCTCCGGTGCAGGACTCCGCAGTGGCCAGCGTCCAGCCAATGGCACGTAGGCTGCGCAGGATGACCGCTGCCAGGTCTTCTTCGTTGCGCCCGTAGCACCGCCCCCCCAAGCCTGGCTCTAGTGCGCTGGCCGCCATCTTGAGCAAGTGGTCAGCCTCGGTGGCATCGCCTGCCACCGTCGTCAGCCGCAGATCGACGCCGTCCCACCCTGGAAGGTAGGCGAGTGTGACACCGTCGAGCTCCTGCTCGACGGGAGCGAGCGCGTCGGCGAGACCCGACTCGGTGATACCGGTGGTGCGGAGCGTGAGGGACCGGACGACCCGCGCTGCGGCTGTGGAGGCGTGCAGGCGCTGGGCGAGCAGCGGAACGACGCTATCCCGAAGCATCGCACGCATTTCGTGCGGCACGCCGGGGAGTAACACGGCGGTGCCGAGCGCCCCGTCCAAGACCAACCCCTGGGCGGTGCCACGCGGATTCGGGATTCGGCTCGCTCCACGGGGGATCTCAGCCTGGGAGCGGTTGCTCTCCGGCATCGGGCCGCGGCGGAATCGGGCGAAGCGCTGCTCGAGATCGGCGAGGTACGCACGATCCAGTTCGAGTGGAGCCCCGTACAAGCCGGCCACCGCTCGCTTCGTCACGTCGTCCCGGGTCGGACCGAGTCCCCCGGTGACGATGACCGTACGGGCACGACCAAGCGCGGCAGCAACGGCATCCGCGATCGCAGCCCCGTCATCCCCGACGGTGGTGGACCGCGCCAGGCGCACGCCGATCGCCGCGACGGCCTCGGCGATCTCTGCCGCGTTCGTATCGACGGTATGGCCGAGGAGAAGCTCGGTTCCGACGGTGACCAGCTCAAGTTCCATCGCGGGCGGGCTGAGCCGAGCCGCGGAAGAGTGCGCGGTACCGGTAGACGTAGAGCCCGAGGGAGTACGCGGTGAGCACGACGGCGAACGCCAGTGTGAGCGCCACTACGGTGCCGTGGAACCGTTCCCAGAAGCGACCGAACCAGACGCTCTCGAGCCCCAACGCGGCCCGTAGGTCCTTCCACGCGAACCACAGGATCGTTGCCCCGATGAAGACGTCCTGGACGATCGTCTTGAGCTTGCCGGCCCCGGCGGCCGCGATCACGACGCCGCGGCGCTTCGCCAGTTGGCGGAACACCGTCATTGCAACCTCGCGGCCGATCAGGAGGATCGCCACCCACAGCGGTAGGCTCCCCCACCAGGGGATCTCGTACTGCCGCATGGGGTAGCGCGTGATCCAGTAGATCGGGATCAGTGTCGCCACCAGGAGCAGCTTATCGGCCAGCGGATCGAGCAGCTTGCCGATGTCCGTGATCTCGCCGCGGCCACGGGCAAGCCGCCCGTCGTAGATGTCGCTGATCGCCGCTGCCAGGAAGACAACGAAGGCGATCAGCTTGGGTACGTAGCCGTCGATGAACGGGAGCAGCGCGATGACCGGCGCGAGCCCGATGCGGGCAACCGTCAGGATGTTGGCCAGCGTCCAAACCACGCGGCCTCCTCAGCTGAGCGACTTCAGCACCAGCTTGGCAACGGCCTTGAGTGTCTCGAACACGCCGTCACCGGTGATCGCGACCGACTCGAACGCCGGCGCCCGCTCAATCCACAGCCCATCGCGCTGCTCCACCAGCATCTGGCCGGGTGCCTGCGGGTCGGGCCGCTCGTGTTGCCGGGCGGGGTCGGTCACCTCCCACCCCGGGTTGAGCTGGGCTTGCAGCTCCTTGACAGGTGCCGCGTTCGGCAGATCGCGCTTGTTGTATTGAACCACGAACGGGATCTTCAGCAGATCGTACCCGTACTCCGCCATGTTGTCGTACAGGTTCTGCATCGACTCGACGTTCGCCTCCATCCGCTCGACCTGGCTGTCCGCAACGAAGACGACGCCGTCCACGCCCTTGAGAATGAGCTTACGGGACGCGTTGTAGTAGACTTGCCCCGGCACGGTGTACAGGTGGAAGCGGGTCTTGAATCCACGGATCGTTCCGAGATCGACGGGCAGAAAGTCGAAGAACAGCGTGCGCTCCGTCTCGGTGGCGAGGGAGACCATCTTGCCTCGCGTGGTCGGTGCCACCTTGTTGTACACGTGTTCGAGGTTTGTGGTCTTCCCACCAAGCCCCGGACCGTAATAGACGATCTTGCAGTTGATCTCACGGGAGGCGTAGTTGATCATCGACATCGTCGATCCAGCCTCCACTCAATCTTCGAAAAGTCTGTCGATCTCGTCATCCGCCCCGTCCAATGGCCCGGCAGCTTCGGGCGCGGGTCTCCCACGCTCGGGCGATGCCGTCCGCCGGAACATGGCCTCGAACAGCTGTGTCAGCTCGAGTACCGTCTGCTTCACCCGAAGCCTGACCATGCCGACGGTCGTGCGGTTGTCGAACAGCACGACGAGGATGATCCGTCGCGCGATGTCGGCGAGGTACATCGATTCCTTCTCGCCCTGATGGAACAGCGAGGCGAACTCATCTTCGCCGATCATGCGCGCGAGCTGGTCGTTGGCACTGAAGTCGGCGGCCGTGAGCGAGGCAAAGGCGGCGTGATCGAACCCGAGCTCCTCTCCGGAGTGCGCAAGCAGCTGCCCGGCGCGATCGACGAGCAGCGCGCTCCGAGCATCGGATTCCCGCAGCAGTGACGTCAGATGATGGGTGATACGCTGGTAGTCACCCTCGCCCAGCGACCAGGTGCCGGCTCCGGTCATTCGCGTCCTCGCCTCAGCCGAGTTTCGCTTCCATGCGGCGGAGAATACGCTCTGCCCGCCGACGCAGCATGGGACGGCGCTCCCAGGTCAGGTAGTCGCGCAAGAGCCGCACCGTCTCCACGCTGGGGACCCGGCTGACATACCCGAGCGCCGACAGGCGCCGGAGTGGACGGGCACTGAACAGCGCTTCCCGGTGGCGGCCGATCGACTGCTGCGCCACGAGCGTTCCCACGACCGCGCCGACGCCGATGCCGGCGAGCAGCGCTTTGATCCTCGTGTTCATGCGTCCTTCATCTCCCGGCGCGCCGCGAGCGCCTGTGCGACCGTCACGCTATCGGCGTACTCAAGATCGCCCCCCACAGGGAGACCCAACGCGATTCTCGTCACCCGCACACCTGCTGCTTCCACCACGCTGCGCACGTACGTGGCGGTCACCTCGCCCTCCATCGACGGATTGGTGGCGACGATCACCTCGCGCACTGCCGTCCCGTTCTGGAGCCGCGCACGCAGCGGCTCGATACGCAGGTCCTCCGGTCCGATACCGTCCAAGGGCGAGAGATGCCCCTCAAGAACGTGATACAGGCCCCGATACTCTCCTGTCCGCTCGATCGCGCCGATGTCCGACGCTTCCTCGACCACGCACACCACGTGCGGGTCGCGCCTGGGGTCGGCGCAGATCGAGCAGGGATCGGTCTCGCTCAGGTTGCCGCACACGGAGCACGGTCCCACCCGATCGGCGACGGCGTCGAGTGCCCGTGCCAGGCGGCGTGAGGTGTCCGACGGCCGCTTCAAGAGGAAATAGGTGAGCCGTGTTGCGGTCTTCCTCCCGATGCCCGGGAGCCTGCTCAACTCACCGATCAACTCCTCGATCGCCGACACGGCCTACAGGGGCAGTTGAAACGGCAGCGGCAGCCCACCTGTAATCTTCTTCAACTCGTCCCGATAGAGGTCTTCGGCACGCCGCTGAGCATCGGCGATCGCCGCCAGCACGAGGTCCTCGATCATCTCGCTGTCACCATCGGCGAGTACGCCCGGGTCGATGGTGATATCCCGTACTCTGCCGCGACCGTCCGCGGTGACCTTGACCATCCCACCGCCTGCCGAGCCGGTAACGGTCTGCTCGGCGAGCTGGGTCTGCATCTGCGTCAGCCTGCCCTGAACCTGCTGACCGAGCTGAAAAAGCTGCGATAGATCCGCCATACCTGCACAAGTGGTTGAGTCCAGCGCTGTCCGAAGGTGCAAGCTACCCCACCCATGGGAGGGCCGCAAGCTATTCCAGGAGTTCGAGATCCAGGGCCTCGGCTGCCGCGTCGAGGGACGGGTCCTTCTGCCGATAGCGGTGCAGCCGCTGCTCGCGATCGGACTCCTCGTTGAGGCGGCGGGGCTCGCTGCGGGTGGGGTTTCCCTGCAACTCGTCCGCGTTGTCGAGCTCGATCTGCACCGTGTGCCCGGTCACCGCATGGATCGCCGCTGCTAGCCCCTTCCGCGCCCGGTCGAGCCCCTCGAGATGGCTCGCCCTGCCCACGGCGAGCCGGGCAACGGTGCCCTCAATCGCCGTGGGCGTAACGTCGCTGAGGGCCTCCCTGAGGATGGGGCGCCGGCGCCCAACCTCGTCCACGATCGTCCGCCATGCCGCCCGCAGAGCGTCCAGCGTCAGGTCACCGCTGGGCGTGGGTGGCGGCGCGGCCGGAGTGGGAGGCGCGACGGCATCGGGCGGACGCGCCGCGCTGGCGGCTGGCCTCGCGGCGCGCGGCGCCCGGGCCGCTGGCGTCCGCGATCGCCGAGCCGACTGGGGGGGGCCCGACCCTGCCTCCACGCCACCGAGACGCTCCAGCACCTCGGCCAACTCGACGGTTCGGTCCAGCAGGCACCACTGTAGCAGCAGCATCTCCACCTGCAGCCGGGCGTTCGGGCTCCGCCGGATACTCGATTCCGCCTCGCCCAGCAACTTCAGCATCCGCACGATGTCACCCGAGCCGAGGTCGTCACCCCGGCGTCGGATCGCGTCCCTGAGCGTCTCGGTGAGTCCCTCCGGCTCACCACCAAGCCGGTCGATGAGTAGCGACCGGAGCGTATCGCCCGCACCGCCCACGAATTCCGCGAGGTCGATCCCTCCATCCGTGAGACGGCTCACGAACGGGAAGACGTCTGCTGCCCGGCGCTCCGCCACGAGATCCAGCAGCTCGGCGTAGGTCTCGTCGTCGATCAGCCCCAACGTGTCACGCACGCGTGCCGTCGTGATCCGACCCTCCCCGAAGGCTATCACCTGATCGAGCAGGGAGAGCGCATCGCGCATGCCGCCCCGCGCTACCTTCGCAAGCAGCAGGAGCACATCCGGCTCCACATCGAGTCCCTCCGCCTCCACCACGTACCTCAGCCGCTCGACGATCGTCGTCGGACCGAGCCGGCGGAAGTCGAAACGCTGCACCCTGCTCAACACCGGCGCCGCTGTATTGGCGATCTTCTGTGGTTCGGTCGTCGCAAACACGAACACCACATCCGGCGGCGGCTCCTCCAGGATCTTGAGCAGCGCATTCCATGCTTCCCGGGTCAGCATGTGGGCTTCGTCGATGATGTAGATCTTGTGGCCCCCGGGCGCACTCGCCGCGTAGGTAGCGCGCTCGCGCAACTCACGCGCGTCGTCGACCCCGCGGTTGCTCGCCGCATCGATTTCGACGACGTCGAGGTTGGCGCCACCCGACCAAATCCGGCGACAGGAATCGCACGATCCGCACGGCTCCCCGGATGGCTCGGTGTCGCCACGGCGCTCGCAGTTCAGCGCCATGGCGAGGATTCGGGCGGCGCTGGTCTTGCCGATCCCCCTCGGCCCGGTGAGCAGATACGCGTGCGCGACCCGGTCGCGCACGATCGCGCCGGCCAGTCCGGCTGCGACGTGCGCCTGGCCGACGAGGTCGGCAAAGCGTTTCGGTCGGTACTTGCGGGCGAGAGCGAGATAGGTCATTGGATGGCGTGTGGTGTGTGCCCCAGGCACCCCGGAGCGACGTGCGACATCGCTTAGCGCTGCTACCTTCACGGTCCTGACGCGGTTCGCGCGCGCCCGCCCCCCGGACCTGGGGCACTCTGTAAGCTAGTCCCGATCCCTCCGGTGTGGCAGGGGAATGCCTGGGACCCCGCTCTCGACGGCCTCGGCGCTCATTGTGCGTCGTCCCGCGCTAAATCCGCTCCAGGTGGCCGGCATGAGCAGGACGAGAACCGTGTAGAACTCGAGCCTGCCGAGCAGCATGAGCACGGACAGCACGGTGAGCGCTGTGCCGTTCATGTGGCCGTAGTTGGCCACCGGGCCCACCTCGCCGAGTCCCGGACCGATGCTGGACATCGCCGCAAGCGCTGCGGACAGCGACGTTATCAGGTCGTATCCCATCGCAGCGATGCAGAGGGTGCCGATGCCGTGCGTGACGACGTAGAGGGCGAGAAACGCGAGCACGTTGTGGAGAAC
>JBDHDN010000061.1:0-12468 GCA_039591485.1 Gemmatimonadota bacterium | reverse complement strand
GACCTCTCGGGCCGCGGGGAAGGCTGGCACGTCCAGCAGCCAGAACCCCGCCAGCTCACCGCTCCGATCGAGATCGGCAAGCAGATTGCCTGCGAGGCGCACGGTGCGCGCCGGTCGGCCGCCCCCGACCCGAAGGTGGACGATCGATTCGTCGGAGCAGGTCTCCGCCTCCACGCGGACCTCGATCTCGACCACCGCCACGCCGGGCTGGGAGAGCCGTTGGGGGACGACCAGCCGCGCCGCCGCATCGACGTCCGGCAGGGTCAGTCCGTCCCGGTTCTGCACCGAGGGCCACACGACCACCTCGATGCCACGCAGCACGCCCTCCGCGAAGTCGAGCGTCACGACGGCGCCGCGATCGTCCTCGAGCTCGATGGATCCGGTGAGTCCGTGCTGCCCGACAAGATCGGCCGAGCCCGACAGGATCTCCGTCTCGGGATCCCAGTGGTAGGTGAGATCCGGCAGCGTACCATCCCACGGCTCGAGCCGACCTTCCAAGCGTTCCAAAATGCTCATCGCTCACCGTTCCCTTGAGACGTGTGCATGAACTCGACGACCCGTGCGACGCCCTGCTGGAGCGCGCGCTCCGACACCACGAACGACAGCCTTGCCCACCGGTCGTCCCCGAACCACGCGCCTGGCGCGAGCGCGACGCCGTGCTCCTCCAGCAAGCGCTCGCAGAACCGCAGACTGTGCCCCTCCGACGGTGCGGCGGTGCCGTCGATCCGAAAGAAGAGGAACGTGCCCCCGAGTGGCTCGATGTACTCTAGCCCTGGCAGCGCATCGCGGAACAGCTGCACGGCCCGCTCGCGGCACTGACGCGCCGTCTCCGTCAGCCGGTCCAGATCGCGGATGGTACGATCGTCCGCCAGCGACGCTGTCACGGCGGCCTGCACGGCTCGCGACACCACACCTCCGGCCAGTGCCTGCAGGCGGGCAACGGTCTCGGCGACCCCGCTTGGAGCGAGGGTCAGACCGACGCGCCAGGCCGGATCGCCGGCGCCCAACTCGCTGACCACTACCACCCGCTCGAGCAGTTCGTCCGGCAGGTCGAGTACCGATGGCGCCGGTCCCGATCCGTAATGCAGGTCTCGGTGTGTCTCGTCGACGATGACCCACAGACCACGACCAGCTGCCCACTCCAGGATGGCTTTCAGTTCCGATCGCGTGTACACCGCACCCGTCGGATCGACCGGTGATCCCAACAGGATGCCCGCCGTCCGCGCATCGCTGGCGCGCGCCAGATCCCCCACGCTCGTCTTCAGACTCCACTCGATGTCGCCGGGAACGGGGGTCGGGGTGGCGCGCGCGAGTCGGATCAGGGTGTCACTCACGGGTGGCGCCGGCGTCGGCAGGAGCACGCAGTCGCCGGATTCGAACAGGGTGAAGCAGACCGCAAAGCCACCGGCCGTGGCACTACCCGCGATCCCGACGTGGTCGGCGTTCACCGGCCGTCCACCGGAGAGCAGCGACCAGCGCCGTGCCGCGGCGGCTTTGAGCGCGAGCGTGGTCGAGTGCTCGTCGTCGCCGTGCTGCTGGGCGCGCACGGCCGCGTCGACCATGCCGCGGGGTACCTCGTGACTCGGGAGATTGCCACTCAGGTCGATGATCTCCTCGCCAGCCGCCGTGAGCGGTCGAGCCGCACGGGCAGGCGAGACCGCGCCTTCCCGGAGCGCCCCGACGTTTCGCGACAGCCGCAGCGCGTCGCTCATGGCGTCAGCACACCGTGACGACGCAGGATGGCGACGGTCGAGTCGAGCGGGATCGCCTCGCCGATGCCGCGATGGCCGCGCACCGTCGTCGCAAGGAACAGGGAGTTGTAGATCGCCTCCTCCGTGGCCTCGATCACCGCTGCGAAGAGCGGGCTCATCCGATCGTTCGGGACGGGCGGTGCGACCTGCACACGGCTGACGGGTACCGTGCTGAAGGAAATCACATAGTCGCCCGAGCCGTTCGACATCGAGCTACCCGTACGGGCCAGCCCCGCGAGTGCCCGGCTCGCGAGCCGCTCGAGATTGCGGCTGGTGAGCGGCGCATCCGTCGCCACCACGATCATGATCGAGCCGTCGCCGACGTCGGCCGGCTCGCGTGCGTCCGCCGGATCGAGTCGGTCCTTGAGGTAGTACCGGCCCAGCTCTCGTCCGACCGGGGCTCCGGCGATCGTGAGAACGCCCCCGTAGTTGGTTTGGACCAACACGCCGACGGTCCAGCCACCCAGCGACGCAGGCAACCGCCTGCTGGCAGTCCCGATGCCACCCTTCCACCCGAAGGCCATGGTGCCGCGTCCGGCTCCGACGCTCCCCTGCGCAACGGGGCCATCGGCCGCACCGTGAATGGCCCCGAGCACGTGCTCCTCAGTGATCGGCCGACTCCGGATGTCGCTCAGAAAACCGTCGTTCGTCTCTCCAACCACTGGATTCGCCGATCGTACGTCCTCGTTCCCGGGCAGGCCGAGCAGATAGGTCAGGACGGCATCTGCGGCGCGCGGAACACAGAGTGTGCACGTGAGCACCACCGGCGACTCCAGCTCACCCAACTCCCGCACCTGGGTGATCCCCGTCAGCTTGCCGAATCCGTTGCCTACCACTATTGCGGCCGGAACTTTCTCCTGGAAGATGTTGCCCTCGTGCGGCAGGATGGCAGTGACTCCGGAGTTCACCACCGCATCCCGCGCGACCGTCACGTGACCGACCCTGACGCCGGCCACGTCGGTGATGGCATTGAGCGGACCGGGCGGGATGACGCCAACCACCACACCGAGCGCACGCGGTGCGACCCGCTCCTGCGCGTCAGCCGAAGTCAGGGCACACCCCACGGCGACCGCGAGCAGGGTCGCTGCCTTGTACGCCGTTTGGCTCATCCGTGCTTCCTCCCGGGCCGCTTGTGCCGAACGGGCTGTGGGTCACGCACGCCCCACCGGTGGCGGGTAGGTCTCCCGCCGCCAGCGGAAGGGCAGCTCGACGGTACCGCCCGGCTGGGCGAGCGCGGGCACCGCGTCGAGTGCGGCGCGCAGAACGGCCTGCTGCTGCGCGACGTTGCCGGGTTCCCCCATCACCTGCCCCAACCGGAAGCGCACCAGGACGTTCCGCGGCGCCGGCGTGGCTTCGGTCATGCTGCGGACCACACTCAAGGTGACGGTCGGGATGCCCGCGGCCTCCACCGCTCGCGCGACCAGCCCCACGGACCGGTGGCACGTCGTTCACCCGGGAACCGCCACGACGAGATCGACCGCGTCGTCCGCGAACTGCGAGACGATCTCGCTGGCGCTGCGGTCGACGAGGCGCGCGAGCTGTGCGCCGGACAGGTGGCCCATGATTCCCACGTGGCGTGGCGCTGGCTCGCCGATCATACCCGCCGTGGCCAGCTCCGCGAGGCGATCGACTGGAAAGACGCAGTTCACGTCGTCGTCGGCCGCGGTGTGGTCGTAGTAGTCGTGGGTGATGACCAGCTCCTGTCGTGGAGCGCCCTGCGGAATGGAACGCCAGGATCCATCCCCTTCCGGATTCTGCATGTCGAACGGCGGCTGCCCGGCGAGATGGACCCCGCCAGCGGTTGCGACTGCGATACGTGCTTCGTGCATGGGGCGACGGAGAGCCGCGAGGTTCGGCAGGGGAACGTCGTCGAACGATCCGGCCCGCCGGCCGTAGCGCTCCGACAGAGCGGGAACCCGCGTATAGACCTTCGAGAGCAACCGGTTGACCCACCGCGCCATCCCTGCACCTCACAGCGATCGGATCCGTTGCGTCGGAACGGAGTGCAAACTACCATCCTAACGAAGGTGAGACCACCATTTCTTTGACAACTGAGGGTGTCGTGTCCTGGACCTTTACGCCGGAGTTCGACGCGGCGAGCCGTGCCGCGCTCGAGTCCGGCAAGCCGCTGATCTACGTATCGCCGCCCGCAGCGTGGGCCGTGCGTCCGCTGCTCGAGCGGCTTCCGTCCGGTGCCGCCCAGGGCCTCGGCACGCTCGTCCTCGTCCCGGAGCACCTGCTGGCGGCCGAGGTCCAGGCCGAGGCTGCCGACCTTCCCTCTGTGGCTCCTGTTCGGCTTGCCGCGGGACTGGAGCGGACGGGCCACTTGATCGAGGCCGGCCGCACCCGCACCCTCGTCACACCACCCCAGACGGCGGTCGGTTTGCTCGGGCGCTCGGCGCTCGATGCCGGAAGCCTCACGCGCGTGGTCGTGTGCTGGCCCGAGACCCACGCGTCGCTCGGCACGGGCAGCGATGTCGACGTGTTGCTCGGAGAAGCGCGCGGCGCCCAACGGATCGTCGTCACGGCGCAGGAGAGCGCCGCGCACGACTTCGTCGCGCGCTATGCCCACCGCGCGCCGGCCGTCATGGCCGGCACCCTCCCCGAGTCACCGCTGGCGTCGCTCCGCTACGCTGTCGTGGCCAGCGCCGGGCTCGCGCGCGCGCTGGAACACACGCTCGATCGACTGATGCCGGACACGGTGTTGATCTGGGACCCGTCGGTCGCAGGTCGGCATCGCTGGATCGGATGCTCGACCCAGCCCGGCGTGCGGGTGAGTGCGGCCATCGACGGACCCGAGGTCGACGTGGCGGTTGCCGCGGACCTTCCGTCGGCGAACGCGCTCGCGATGCTCCAGCGCATCGCACGGCAGGTACTCGTATTGGTGCGACCGTCGCAGGTGAGCTACCTGCGCGCCATGGTGCGGGATGCCTCACCGCTCACCGTCACGGGGGAGGTCGACCGTGCACGCGACTGGCGGGAGGAGCTGCGCAATGCCGTCAGGCGCCGCATCGAAGCCGGCAGGGGCGAGGCCGCGCTCATCGCGCTCGGACCGCTGTTCGAGGAATTCGACCCGGCGCTGGTCGCTGCCGCCCTCGTCGATGCCGACGTTCCGGCGGGGGGGGGAGCAGAGGTCCCGCAGGTCCCCTTGTGGGCGCATCTGCACCTCAATCTCGGCAAGCGCGACAACGTCCGACCCGGTGACATCGTGGGGGCACTGCTCAATGCGGTAGGCCTTCCGAAGGAGCACGTGGGCCGCGTGGACGTGCGGGACACGTTCACGTTGGTCGAGGTCCGTGCCGAGTCCGTGGAGGCGGCCCGCACGGGACTCCAGGGGATGACGGTGCGCGGGCGAACCGTTGCGGCGCGGTTCGATCGGAAGTAGTCACCGCGGGCACGAGCGCGCGGTGCGGAAATGGCTCGGTAAACGAAGGGCGCGGCCGTTCGGATCCGAATGGCCGCGCCCAGGAAGCTCGAGCCACGGGTTCCTAGTTCAACGCGTCCTTGAGCGCCTGACCGGGCTTGAACGCCGGCACGTTCGCAGCACTGATGTGGATTTCGCCACCCGTGCGCGGGTCGCGGCCCGTGCGCGCGGCGCGCTTGCGCGCGACGAATGTACCAAACCCGGTGATCTGGACACGATCCCCCTTGCGGAGCGTCCCGGCAATCAACCCCTCGTCTCCGAACAGCGCCTCGACGGCCCTTCCTGCATCGGCCTTTGACAGGCCGGCCTGCGCCGCCAAGGCCTCGATGATTTCAGTCTTGTTCACCAGCTACCCCCATGTTGTGGTGATGTCCTTGGTACCTCGGGTACCGCTCACGGTGTCCGCCGACTCGGCTACTAAGTAAGGAGGGGGCTGCAAATATGGCAAGCCGCTTGCCCCCGCGCCGATCCCACGATAGCGTCTCCGCAGGAGTACGGACCGGTTGAGGGGGGAGCATGATTCACAGTCCGCGGCCTGGCTGGATCGAAGTCATTGCCGGCGTGATGTTCGCGGGAAAGAGCGAGGAACTCATCCGGCGTGTGCGGCGCGCCATCATCGGCCGCAAGCGGGTGCAGGTCTTCAAGTCCCACCTCGATGACCGGTACGGTCTGTACAGCATCACCACGCACGACGGGGTGTCGGTCGAGGCTCAGCCGGCGGACTCCTCGTCCGAGATCATGCGCCAGCTTCCGTCCGATACGGAGGTCCTCGCCATCGACGAGGCGCAGTTCCTCGATCCAGGGATCGTCGACGTGTGTGCCCATCTCGCGGCGCGCGGCCTGCGAGTCATCGTGGCGGGCACGGACACCGACTTCCGAGGTGAACCGTTCGGGCCGATGCCCCGGCTCCTGGCAGTGGCCGAGGTCGTGGACAAGCTCCACGCGATCTGTGTGTGTTGCGGCAACCCGGCCTCCCGCAACCAGCGACTGATCGACGGCCGTCCGGCGCGGTACGACTCACCGACGATCATGGTCGGCGGCAGCGAGAGCTATGAGGCACGGTGCCGGCACTGCCACGCCGTGCCTCGCCGGGACGAAGACCAAACCGCCTTCCTGTAGGCCGCCCCGGCTGGAGGCTGTCCGTGCTCAACGTCGGCCTGACTGGAAACGTCGCCAGTGGGAAGTCCACGGTCGCACGCCACTTCGAGCGGGCAGGCGCGACCCTGGTCGACGCCGACCGCCTGGTCCGTGAGGTACAGCACCCGGGCTCCCCCGTCCTCGCGGCGATCGCCGACCGATTCGGCGCCGGGATGCTGCGAGCGGACGGCACGCTCGAGCGGGACCGACTGCGATCGCGCGTCCTGGACGACCCAACCGCCCGAGCGGAGCTGGAGCGCATCGTGCACCCGGCCGTGCAGGAGCGCCGCGCCCAGCTGCTGGCCGACGCGGAGGCACGCGGCGACCTCGTCGTGGTCAACGATATCCCACTCTTGTTCGAGGCGCTCGACCCCGGCGCGTTCGACCTGATCGTGCTGGTGGATTCGCCGGAGTACCTGCGCGTGGACCGGTTGATACGGCTGCGCGGCATGCCACCGGACGAGGCCGCCTTGCTGATCGCGTCCCAGATGCCGAGCGGGGAAAAGCGTGACCGTGCCCATGTGGTGATCGACAACGACGCCGATCTCGCCGCCCTCGAGCGTGCGGCCGCGGAGGCGTGGGACCCGATCCGCCGGACGGCGGCGGCTCGAGCAACCCTCTCCGGCGGCAGGCTGATGGTGGTAGTCGCCCACCCCGAGGACGCGACCATCCTGCTGCGAGGAACGCTCGAACGGTACAGCGAAGCCGGCACTGGGGTGCGGCTGGTGTGCGCGACGGGACAGTGCGGAGCCGACCTGCCGCACGGGATCGAGATCGCCGAGCTTGCGCGCCGTCGCGGCACCCTCGATCCGGCGGATCCCGCAGCCATCTCGACGCTCATCCAGCTGGTTAGACAGCACCGTCCCGATGCAGTGATCACGTTCGGTCCGGAAGGCGCTGGCCAGCAGCGCGACCACTACGCGGTCCACCGGTGGACCGGCGCTGCGCTCCGGGCAACCGCGCCCGGGTGCCCCGTGTACCATCCGCTGCCACCGGACGGCCGTGTGGCTGCCGACCGTGTCGGCGTCGGAGCGGCACTCGACGTCAGACCATGGCGCGGTGCGGGCGCGGCAGGCCCCGCAGCCTGCGGCGTGCGATACGATCCGGATGACGTTCCGCGGCCCTGGAACGGGCGTGAATGGTACACGGGCGGGGATCCGTCGGCGCCATGCCGCGACGACCTTTTTGCCTCACAACGGGCCGGTTGACACGGCATGAGCGGTGGCGTAACCTACCGGCGCTGTTGAACCTTTGCGAAATGGAACGGCACATGTCCGAGATTCCTGACAGCCTTCACTACACGGAAGAGCACGAGTACGTGAAGCCCGCGGAAGACGCCGGCGTCGTGATCATTGGCATCACCGATTACGCGCAGGGGGAACTCGGCGACGTCGTGTATGTCGATCTGCCGGAGGTCGGAACGAAGTACAGCCAGATGGATGTGTTCGGCACCATCGAGGCGGTGAAGGCCGTTTCGGAGCTGTTCTGTCCCATCGCTGGAGAGGTCGTGGAGATCAACCAGTCACTCGAGGGTGATCCTGCGCTGGTAAACCGCGACCCGTATGGGGAGGGGTGGATGATCAAGCTGCAGCTCCGCAACACTGCGGATCTGGACCAGCTGCTGACCGCGGTGGACTACGCCCAGCATGTAGGGGAGTAGCGGGCGGTCGGGGGGGACGACAACCGATACCGCGAAGACGCCCCGGGTCCCCCCCCGGGGCGTTTGTTCAGATAGGGTACAGACCATGAGCGACACACTGGCCATCCCCGGCTTGGACCGGTTCGCCCACAGGCACATCGGACCTCGGCCCGACGATGTCGATGCGATGCTCCGCACGCTCGGATGCGACTCGCTGGACGACATGATCGCGGCCGTGGTGCCGCACTCGATCCGCCTCGAGCGGCCGCTCACCTTGCCCGAGGCCCAATCGGAGCACGACACCGTCCGGGCGCTCCGCGCCATCGCTTCCCGCAACGAGGTCTTCCGCTCCTACCTCGGTATGGGATATGCCGACTGCATCGTCCCTGGCATCATCCAGCGGAATGTGCTCGAGAATCCCGGCTGGTACACGGCCTACACGCCCTACCAGGCCGAGATCTCCCAGGGAAGGCTCGAGGCGCTCCTCAGCTTCCAGACGATGGTGTGCGACCTGACCGGCTTCGACATCGCCAACGCGTCCCTGCTCGACGAGGCGACGGCGGCGGCCGAGGCGGTCACCTTCACGATGGGTGTCGTCGGACCGAAGCGGACCGATCACCCGGTCTACCTCGTGGACGAGCGCTGTCATCCGCAGACGATCGCCGTGGTGGAGACGCGTGCGCGCACGCAAGGCATCACCATTCGTGTCGGAGCGACGAGCGAGTTCACTTTCGGTGGCGACGTGGTCGGTGCGTTGGTCCAGTACCCTTCCACCGACGGGCGCATCGAGGATTACCGCGACCTGTGCGAGCGGGCGCGCGCCGAGCAGGCCGTGGTGACCGCTGCGGCAGATCTGCTCGCTCTTGCCCTGCTGGTACCCCCGGGCGAATGGGGCGCAGACGTGGCCATCGGCAACACGCAGCGCTTCGGCGTGCCGCTAGGGTACGGTGGGCCGCACGCGGCATACTTCGCCACACGCGAGGAGCACAAGCGGCACGTGCCCGGTCGGATCATCGGCGTGACCCAGGACCGTCACGGCAACCGCGCGCTGCGCATGGCGTTGCAGACGCGCGAGCAGCACATCCGCCGTGAGAAAGCGACCAGCAACATCTGCACGGCGCAGGTGCTGCTCGCGGTCATGGCGGCGATGTACGCCGTGTATCACGGCCCGGACGGCATCCGGCGCATCGCCACCCGCGTGCACGGCTTCACGGCTACCCTCGCCGCAGCACTCCGCCGACTCGGCCTTGCGCTCGCGCATGACACCTTCTTCGACACCCTGGCCGTCGAGATGGACGCCCCACGAGCAGCGAGGGTGCATCAGACGGCCAGTGCACACCGCATGAACCTCCGCGCGCTGTCGGACACCACGATCGGCGTGACGCTCGACGAGACCACGTCGTTCGCTGACGTCGTCGAGCTCACGCGGGTGTTCAACCTCGACGCCGAGCTGGGGTTTGCCATCACCGATCTCGGCGGCGACGTCCGTTCCGGCATTCCGGAGGCGCTGGCGCGAACGTCACCCTACCTCATTCACGAGTGTTTCAACCGGTATCACTCGGAAACCGAGATGTTGCGGTACCTGAAGACGCTCGAGGACCGAGACATTTCGCTGACGTCGTCCATGATCCCACTTGGGTCGTGTACCATGAAGCTGAACGCGACGGCAGAGATGGTGGGGGTGAGCTGGCCGGAGTTCGGTGGACTGCACCCGTTCGCCCCTCGCGAGCAGGCCCGGGGCTACGCGCAGCTGTTCGAAGAGTTGACCGATTACCTGAAGGAGATCACGGGGTTCGCCGAGATCTCACTGCAGCCCAATGCCGGCTCGCAGGGTGAGTTCACCGGCCTGTTGGTGATCCGCGCGCACCAGCGCGCGCAGGGCGAGGGGCACCGCAACGTGTGTCTCATTCCGAAGTCGGCGCACGGCACCAATCCGGCGAGCGCGGTCATGGCAGGACTCCAGGTCATCACCGTCAAGACGGACGACGGCGGGAACGTCGACATGGCCGATCTGCAGGCAAAGGCCGAAGAGCACGGGGACCGTCTGTCCGCGCTGATGATCACCTACCCGTCGACCCACGGTGTCTTCGAGACCACCATCCGGGAGATGTGCGAGATCATCCACACACACGGGGGTCAGGTGTATCTCGATGGCGCGAACATGAACGCCCTCGTCGGAGTGTGCCGTCCGGGCGACATCGGGGCCGACGTCTGTCACCTGAACCTCCACAAGACGTTCGCGATCCCGCACGGCGGCGGTGGTCCGGGCATGGGGCCGATCGGCGTCGCCGCGCATTTGGCACCCTTCCTTCCGGATCATCCGGTCGTGCCGCTCGGCATTGCAGAGTCGTGCGGCACCGTGTCCGCCGCTCCGTGGGGCAGCCCGTCGATCCTGCCGATCTCATGGGCCTACATTCGGATGATGGGCCGCGAGGGACTGAGCGAGGCAACGAAGATCGCGATCCTCAACGCGAACTACATCGCCCGAAGGCTCAAGGGCCACTACGAGCTGCTCTACGCCGGACAGAGCGGCCTCATCGCGCACGAGTGCATCCTCGACACGCGTCCGTTCAAGCCGTCCGCCGGCGTCGACGTGAGCGACATCGCAACGCGGCTCATGGATTACGGCATCCACGCACCGACCGTATCGTTTCCCGTGCCCGGCACGCTGATGGTCGAGCCGACGGAGAGCGAGTCGAAGGAGGAACTGGATCGCTTCGTGGACGCGATGATCGCGATTCGCGAGGAGATCCGGGAGATCGAGGACGGGCGCGCGGACCGGGAGGACAACCTGCTGCACAACGCCCCGCACACCCTGCGCGAGCTGCTGAGCGACGACTGGAGCCATCCGTACTCGCGCGAGCGGGCCGGCTTCCCGAGCGAGGCGGTCCGGTCGCACAAGGTGTGGCCGCCGGTGGGCCGGGCCGACGCCGCGTACGGCGACCGGCACCTGATCTGCACCTGCCCGCCGATGGAGGCGTACGAGCCAGCCGGAGCGGCATGACCACGGGCGGACCGATCGGCGCAGACCTCGACCGGCTCACCGCCCGACCACCCGGCCGCCTCGGCGCAGACGTGGACTGGACCCTCGCCATCGACGGGCGGGGCTGCACCGGACCCGAGAACATGGCGATCGACTTCGCGCTGCTCCGTGAAGCGCAGGCGGGTCGTGCGGCACTTCGGCTGTATCGCTGGTCGCCCCCATGTCTGTCGTTCGGTCGAAACGAGCCGGCGCTGGGCCGCTACGACCGCGGACGCATCGCCGAGCGGGGGCTGGCCACGGTGCGCCGGCCTACTGGGGGCCGTGCAGTGTGGCACGAGAATGAGGTGACGTACGCCGTCGCCGCACCGTGCGACCACTTCGGTGCGCTCCCGGAGGCCTACCGGGCAATCCACCGAATGCTGAGCCGGGCCCTCGGGCGTCTCGGCGTGCCCGTCACACTTGCTGCCCGCCGCGGCCGCGCGCCGGCACCGGGCGCCGGCGCCTGTTTCGCCAGTCCGGTGGGTGGCGAGATCGTCACCGGCGGCGGCAAGCTCGTAGGCAGCGCCCAGGTGAGACAGGGCACGGCATTCCTGCAACACGGCTCGATACTCTTGACCGACGGGCAGAAAGTCGTCACCGATGTATCGATCCGACAGACCCTGGGGACGGGCGCCACGTCGCTCTCGGCGGTGCTCGGCCGGTCCGTGACGTTCGAGGAGGTAGCCGATGCCATCATCGCGGAAGCCCGTGCGCGCTGGACGGGGCGATGGACCGAACGCCGGCCGGAGCCGTCGGCCGCGGAGATCGCCCGCTTCGCCGACGAAGGTTGGACCTGGCGTCGCTGAGCGCATGCGGCATGCCCTCCTGCTGCTGACGCTGGCCGGTGTCCTGACCGGCTGCACGGCCGACCAGGGATGTCTCGGTGCGTGGTGCGGGACCGTCGTCGTCGCGAGTCCGGCAGAGGCAGGGACGTTGCTGCCACCCGTTGCCGAATCCGACGTCGGGCGCTCGGTGGTCGACCTGGTGTTCCTTAGGCTGGCGGACGTCGGCAACGACCTCGACCTGGTCGCCACGACCGCGTTCGTGCCGAGGCTCGCATCGTCGTGGGCCTTCGAAGATTCGGTCACGCTCACCTTCGAGCTCCGCGACGATGTGCGATGGCACGACGGCACACCCGTTACCGCTGCGGACGTCGTCTTCACCTACGAGGTGTACCGTGACACCCTCGTCGGCTCCCCTGCACGGCCCCGGCTCGCGCAGATCCGCTCGGTCACGGCGCGTGACGCACACACGGTAACATTCCGCTTCGGACGGCCGTATCCGGAGCAGCTGTTCGATGCGGTCTACCACATGTGGATCATCCCGCGGCACCTGCTCGATTCCGTACCGCGCAGCGGACTGGCGTCTCATCCGTTCGGTCGTGCACCGGTTGGGGCGGGACCGTATCGGTTCGTCGACTGGACCGCCGGCCAATCGATCGACCTGGCCGGCGACTCGACCCATGTCCTCGGCCGACCGGGGATTCGGCGCGTCA
>JBDHDN010000060.1:0-12503 GCA_039591485.1 Gemmatimonadota bacterium | reverse complement strand
CCGCCGAGGCCTCCGTACAGGCCTTACGGCTGCTGATCGGCTTGCCCCACGGCGTGTTGGCAATGAGCTACGACATTCCCGATCTCGTCGAGACGAGCACGAACCTCGCCACGGTCGTCTCCCGGCCTGATGCCCTCGTGATCGGGATGAGCAGCCGCTCGTCAACGGCGAGCGCCCTCATGACGCTCCGGCGGCGCATCCGAGCGATAGGCGAGCTCGCAGGGGCCGTGGTCGAAGAAGGCAATGGCTATCCTGGCTGGAAGCCGGACCTCCAATCCGAAGTTCTCAGGGTGCTGAAGCAGGTGCACTTGGACCGCGTGGGGAGTGAACCGGAGATCAAGGCCATTCACGCCGGGCTCGAGTGCGGTATCATTGGCGAAAAGGTCTCAGGTATGGACATGATCTCTTTCGGCCCCCAGATCGAGTTCCCGCATTCGCCGGACGAGCGCGTGCACATCGAATCCGTTGAGCGCTTCTACGGACTCCTTGTTGCGGCGCTTGACCGACTTTCGGCGTACGTATGAGGCTGCAATCGCTGACCTTTCTCCGCCGGCTGCTCGATACGCCGGGCCCGTCCGGTTTCGAGGCGGCGCCTGCGCGAGTCTGGCGCGAGGAAGCCGAGTCGCTGGCGGACGAGGTGAGGATCGACAACTCGGGCAACTCTATCGCAGTGCTCGGCCCGGATCGCTCGCCGCGGGTCATGCTCGCGGGACACATCGACGAAATCGGGCTCATGATCGTCCACGTGGACGACGACGGATTCCTGTCCTTTTCCCCCATCGGCGGATGGGATCCACAAGTCCTCGTGGGCCAGCGGGTACGCATCCTCAGCAAGAAGGGGCCGGTGGACGGGGTCATCGGCAAGCGGGCGATTCACCTCATCAAGTCCGAGGAGCGCGACCGTGCCACGAAGGTGACTGACCTCTGGATCGATATCGGCGCGAAGAAGAAGCGAGATGCGGTCGCTCGAGTCCGGATTGGCGACCCAGGGGTGCTCGCTGCGGACACGCTCGAGCTGCCGGGAGGTCGCATGGCAGCGCGCAGCATCGACAACAGGATCGGCGCCTTTGTCGTACTCGAGGCGCTACGGCTGCTGCGCCGGCGCGCTCCCAAGGCTGGCTGCTACGCAGTCGCGACCACTCAGGAGGAGATCGCATGGACCGGCGGAGGTGCCAAGACCAGCGCGGCCTCGATCGATCCGACCGTTGCCTTCGTGGTCGACGTCACCCACGCCACGGACCATCCGCAGGTCGACAAGAAGCAGCATGGCGACGTGGTGCTGGGCGGAGGACCGGTCCTGTCACGCGGGTCCGCGGTGAACCCGATCGTGTTCGAGCTGATGGTCGAAACGGCCGAGCGTGAGCGGATTCCGTACCAGCTGCACGCGGCTCCCCGGGACACGGGCACCGACGCGGATGCCATCTACACGGCACAGCGCGGAATACCGACCGGGCTGGTGTCGGTGCCGAACCGCTACATGCACTCGCCGAACGAGATGGCGGATCTGAAGGACCTCGAACGGGCTGCGCGGCTCCTCGCGGCCGTCACCCGGCGCGTGACCGGAACGACGGACTTCACGCCGCGGTAACGTTCACCTGCCGGCGGCCATGTGGAGCGCCGCCTGCGCGGCTTCTCGCACGTATCGGTCGCGGTCCTCCATGAGGTCCCGAAGCGCGGTCAGCGCCGCCGGGCTGCCTGCCAAGCCGAGCCCCTCGATCGCAGCGAAGCGCCGGGGCAACACCTTGCGGCCGCTCAGCAGGCCCTTGCTCGACTGGGCGACGCCGATTAGAGCCTGCACGGCTTCCGGTGTCCCGATGCGTCCGAGAGCGCGGTAGAACTCCGCCGCTACCTCGGTATCCTCCTCCACTTCGACGGCACTCACGAGCACCATGGCGAGTGCTCCAGGTCCCGTGCCCCGCAGCTCCCTCGCAACGGCCAACCGGATGCTCCGATCGGGATCGCGGAGCGCCGGCCGAAGGAACCGGACGGCATCCGGCGTACCGATGCGCGCCAGGGCAATGGCCACCGACGCCCTCACTCGCGAGTCTTCATGGTCGGCTACCCGACCCAACAGCGGGACCGCTTCATTGAGCCGCAGGTCGCCGACGAGATCGGCGGCGTTGCGCACCACGAACCACTCGTCGTGTTGGAGCAGGCTGGCGATGACGTCTGATCCCTCTCCGATCTCGCGCAGCGCCTGCATGAAGGCACGACGCTCGGCAAACGTCGGAGCCTCCGTCAGTCGCTGAGCGATGAGGCGCGTGCCATCGGCGCCAGCCCGTCTCAGGATGGTGAGCGCGTCGCCCGCGAACAGCTCGTCCAGCAACATCGGCACCAGCCTGCGCAGCAGGTCGGTCGTCAAGGCCCGCCGGACCGCGACGCCGTACGCACGGTGCGCATCGGCCGAGCGACTTTCCGCTTCGAGGCGCAACAGGGCCAGCATCGCATCGACGATCTGCGTCACATCATCCTTGGTGATCGCCTTGTCGAGCACGCGCTGGAATGCATCCAGACCCGCCATGAGTTGCGGACCAGCGCCGATCCCACGGAGTTCGGCGACCTTCGCGGATAGCGACGTTGGCGAGTGCGCCGGCTCTGGCGGTCGGGTATGGGGCTCCTGACGCTTTCTCACGTCACGGGCGCTCGTCACTTCGGGCGCGGGCCGTAGTCGCTCGTCGGACTCAATGCCACTTCCGCGGACGATCTCGAGCGCTTCACTCGCGCGTACCGACCGATGCGATTCGGCGGCGCGCGCTTCTTCGGTGGAAACGAAGAACACCGTGACGGCACCCGCGGCTGCGACGCGCGCAGCGATCCGGGGCGAGTGCAGATCGTCGGGCGGATCTTCGGCCAACGCCTCGATTGCTTGCAGCAGATCTAGCGCCGGCGCACGGTAGGCAACGCAGATCGCCGAGAGATCGTGGGCGGCCAGTCGCTGCGTGATCAGCGCGGCGAACGGCGTGTCGGCCCCGACCACGACGCCGTCGACGTAGAGGAGTCCGTCGTCGACGTGCATGGTCAGGCTGCGCTTCGCCACCACTCGCTCGAGCGCCTCCGTCCATGACTTCTCATCGTCGGCCAACGCCCCACCGGATCGGACCAACTCGACGAGCCGGCCGAAGAGCATGGCAAACTTGATTTCGTCACCCATATACCGGCCCAAGATACGGGTCACGATCCACCCGGGCAACGTACCCGGGCCCTTCCTGCGCCGGACCCCGCGGTGCCTCGGAGCCTCGTCGCGCTTGCGTCCCGCTTCCGGCTGCCCTGCCGCCGGGGATCATCCTGTTATGTTTGGGGTCGCAGTAGAAGACGATACGACGCGTGCTGGGGGCACAACCGTAGCCTCGGTTGGCCGCCCCAGCATCCCGCTCGCAACGCCAACACGCTCAAACGGATCAGATGACTCATCTCGCACGCACACTATCGGTGCTCGCCCTTGTTTCCGCCGTCGCTGCTCCCCTGGGACATGCACAGAGTGCATCTCCTGCCTCTGAATCTGTTGAGCGCATCACCCGTGATGTGGCGTGGCTCGCGGATGACGCTCGCGAGGGACGGGGCGTCGGCACCGCAGGACTCGAGGCTGCCGCAGCTTTCATCGCCGAAGCGTTCCGGGAGATCGGCCTGGAGCCTGGTGGCACAGACGGCTACTTCCAGCCCTTCGAGTTGGACCCCAGATCGCCGGTGTTGGCACACACCCGGCTCGGTGGTGAACCGGTCAAGAACGTCATCGGCATCCTGCCCGGCCGAGGAGCGCTCGCGGGCGAGGTCCTTGTGATCGGGGCGCACTACGATCACCTCGGGCTCGGCACCCGCGGATATGCCCAGATGAGCCGTGACAGCGCTGCGGCCAATCAGATCCACAACGGCGCTGATGACAACGCCTCCGGCACCGCAGCGTTGCTCGAGACGGCGCGGACATTGGCGGCCCGAGAAGCAGGGAGCCATCGCACGGTCGTCTTCGTCGCCTTCACGGCGGAGGAACTGGGCACGATCGGCTCCAGCTACTACGTGGAACATCCCGTGGTACCTCACGACTCCACCCTTGCCATGCTGAACTTCGACATGGTCGGCCGGCTTTCCGGCGACACGCTCGTCGTGGGCGGTACCGGATCGGCGACAGAGTTGGAGGTCACCCTCGACCGGGTGAACCACCGCTACGGCCTCCACATCGGCAAGCAGGCAGATCCGTGGGGTAACAGCGACCACGCCGTATTCTACGGGAAGGAAGTGCCGGTCCTGCACTTCTACACCAGCCTGCACCAGGACTATCACACACCGTCCGACGACTGGCAGTTGCTGAACACGACAGGGATCGCTCGGATCGTAGCGTTCGCGTCGGACGTTGCTTGGGAGCTCGCGACACAGCCGAACGATCTCACCCTGCTTGCCTTCGAGCGTCCCGCGCCGGTGCGGGGCGGCCCACGTGCCTCGTTGGGCACTGTGCCGGATATGGTTACGGCGGGCGACGGCATGCGGATCCAGGCAGTACGGGCAGGCACCGCGGCCGCCGAGGCCGGACTGGTCGCTGGCGACGTGATCCTCCAGATCGGTGATGTCGAGGTCAAGGACATTTACGGCCTGCAGGAAGCCCTCACGACCTACAAGTCCGGGGAGGCCGTTGCGATCGTCTTTCTCCGCGACGGTGAGCGGATGGAGACCACGGCGACGCTGAACTAGCGATGCCGCCGACCGTCCTCAACGCAGAGCCGATCATTCGCGCACTCCAAGGGGCGTTCTACCGCGATGCCTCGCGGCAGGAACTGCTGCAGCTTGCCGCGACGAGGATTCGAGAGGCCGGGTCGCCGTACACCGGGGTGTACCTCTACATGCTGTACGGGAACATGCTGCGGCTCGACGCCTTCGACGGGCGCCCGACTGACCACACGGAGATCCAGGTGGGAACCGGAATCTGCGGACGCGCCGTTCTGGAGCGGAGTGATCTCAACATCCCGGACGTCTCGCGGGCGGACGGATATCTGGCGTGCAGCGTCGAGACGAAGTCAGAGCTCGTGGTGCTGATCCGCCGGCACGAGGAGATCCTGGGGCAGATCGACATCGACAGCGACGTGCCCGACGGTTTCGACGCGGCGGAGCAAGCCGCCGTACGACAGGTCGCGGACGCGCTGGCAGCACTGCTGTGAGCGTGCGCCGCGGCGCCCCCGTAGTCTCCGAGGGCTCCGTCTCCGTGAACGGGGTGCCGCTCTACGTGCGCACGGTGGGAGAAGGCCCGGACGTCATCGTTTTGCACGGGGGACCAGGCGCCCATCACGACTATCTGCTACCCCAGTTTGACGCCCTCGCCGACGGCCGACGGCTCCGCTACTACGACCAACGGGGCGGTGGGCGCTCACCGGTGCCGCGGAACGTCGCGGTTGGCTGGCGCGAGCATGTGGCGGACCTGCATGGCCTGATTGCCCACTGGGGACTCGAGCGCGTCACGCTTCTTGGATACTCTTGGGGCGGTGCCCTCGCACTGCTCTTCGCGGCGAGCTACCCCGAGCGGATCGGTCGGCTCGCGCTCGTGGCGCCCGCGCCGCTCGATCCGGAGCAACGGGCGGAGTTTCAGCGTCGCCTGGCCGAGCGGCAGCGTCGCCCCGACATTGCCCAGGCCCGCCGGGAGTTGCAGCGATCCGGGCTCAAGGACCGGGACCCCGGAAGGTACCAGCGTCGCGCGTTCGAGCTTGCGGTCGCGGGGTACTTCAGGGAGCCCGATCTGGCCCGTGATCTGACACCGTTCCGCGTCACCGGCCGCACCCAGAACGCCGTGTGGGAGAGCGTCGCCGCCACCGATCTCAGGGCAGAGCTGGACGAGCTGGCCGAGCTGTGCATTCCCGCCTTGGTGCTCCACGGACGACACGATGCGATCCCCCTGGAAGCCGCTGAGCACGTGGCCGAGCTGCTGTGCGATGCACGACTCGAGATCCTCGAGCAGTCGGGACACGTTCCGCACGTCGAGGAGTTTGAGACATTCCAACGCGTCCTCGACGACTTCCTGCCGAGGAGCAGATGACGCGGCTGGATCCGTTCGTCCATACGTTCGGAGGGTTGGCGACATCGCGCTTCCCGGAGATCAGGGATGAGGCCATCGCGGAGCACCGGGACGCCTCGGACCGCCCGCAGTTCGCGAGCCTGCACACGGTGCAGCACCTACTCGGCGAGGTCGAGAGCCCCGAAGTGTTGGAAGCACACCCCGAAGCCGGCACAGAATACCTCAACGCGCTGTACGTCGCCCACCGCTTCTGGAGTGAGGGATGCCACGTCGTCCCCGTTCCACGCGCGCGTCTCGATGCAGCGATGCGGCAGCCCATTCCCAGCGACGTCGCGGAGATTCCGCGTGGTGCCTGTTACCTTCGGTTGCCGGAGCGCTGGTTGTGGGCGCAGATCGACCCGGCCGAACCGCACGAGCCACTCGACGGGTGCTTCGTGGTCAGCGGCGGGCCGGCTCACGAAGTCCTCGTCCTGGCCGTCCTCGGGCTACGGGAAGATCGCCCGGGCTTCAGCCAGGTGAGTATCAGCGCACAGCCGGACGATCTACCGCTCGCTCACGAGGATGCGCGCACGTCGCTGTTCGCCAGTACCCTCGACGGCGGGGAAGCGGCTGGCCTTCTTTCCATTACCACTGCCGCGGAGTTGCTGCACCTCGTGCACCTGGCGCTGCACGAGACAACTGCGGCGTTCTGAGCGATCGACGCCGGGAAGGACTGACCTCGTGTCCACGACGCGCCGTGCCGATCGACCGACCCTGCGGAACGCGAAACGGCGGGTCGGGCCGATCATCGAACGGCTCGAACGACAGTACCCCGCCGTGTGCGCACTCGAGCACGGCAATCCGCTCGAGCTGTTGGTGGCCACCATTCTGAGCGCCCAGTGTACCGATGCGCGAGTGAACATCGTGACCCGGAGCCTGTTCGAGAGATACCGCTCGGCAGCCGACTATGCCGATGCGAATCCGGATGAGCTCGAGGACGAGATCCGGTCCACCGGTTTCTTTCGCAACAAGACCAAGTCGATCATCGGGATGGCTCAGGCGCTGGTCGAGCTGCACGGTGGCCAGGTCCCCGCGACTATGGAGCAGCTCACTGCTCTCCCAGGCGTAGGACGCAAGACGGCAAACGTCGTCCTGGGCAACGCCTTCGGAATCGACGAGGGCGTCGTCGTCGACACGCACGTGAAGCGCATCTCCAATCGGCTCAAGCTCACGAACAAGGCAGATCCGGAGAAGATCGAACGTGATCTCATGAAGATCGTGCCCCGCGACAAGTGGACCCCGTTCTCCCACCTGCTGATCCACCACGGGCGCCAGATCTGCCAGGCACGCTCGCCGAAGTGCGAGCGCTGCCCGGTGAGCAGCCTGTGCCCGCTTGCGGCCTGACCGCATCGTGAGCGTGCACTTGCCCCCAATCGATGCCGAGCAACTCGTCGCCGATCGCCGGCGATTTCATCGGTACCCGGAGCTCGGCTATCAGGAGCACCGTACCGCCGACTTCATCGCGGAGCGCCTCGAGATGGCCGGGTACACAGTCACGACCGGTCTCGGGCAGACGGGTGTGGCGGGTGTGCGGTCGGCTGGGAGCCGCGGTCCGGCCGTCCTGATCCGGGCCGACATGGACGCCCTACCGGTGCACGAGGCAACCCGTCATGACTTCCAGTCCGTCAGGCCCGGCGTCATGCATGCCTGCGGTCACGATGGTCACATGGCCGTGGCACTTGCTGTTGCGGGTCGCCTCGCTGCCACAGACCTGCAAGGCACGGTCATGCTCGCATTCCAGCCTGCGGAAGAAGGCGGGGCGGGAGCGCGGGCAATGATCGAGGACGGGGTACTCGACCTGCATCCGGTCGACGCAGCGGTCGGGATACATCTCTGGTCCGGCCTTCCGACCGGCACCATCGCCGTGACCCCCGGTTCGGTCTTCGCATCGGTCGACAACTTCACCATCACCGTGATGGGACGCGGCGGTCATGCTGCGGCTCCCCATGAGACGGTTGATCCGGTGGTCGTCGCCGCCCACCTCGTTACGGCACTCCAAACTCTGGTGGCGCGACGCCGCAATCCGGCCGAGCCCGCGGTCCTCAGTGTCACGTCAATCCACTCCGGCACGACGCACAACGTGATTCCCGAAACAGCAGTGCTCGAGGGGACGGTTCGCACGTTCGGCGGATCGTTCTGCGAACACCTCCCTAAAGTCATGCAGTCCGTCGTGGAGGGCACGGCGCAAAGCTTCGGCGCGCAAGCCGAACTGCGCTACGAGCACGTCTATCCGGCGACCGTGAACGATCCCGGCATCAGCCGCCTCATGGCCGACGTCGCTGCGACGATCGTCGGCGCTGAGCACGTCCGATCCGACTATCGCACCATGGCCGGTGAGGACATGGCGTTCTTCCTGAAGCGGATTCCGGGGTGTCACGCGTTCGTGGGCTGCGGCAATGCCAGCAAGCAGACGAATCACCCGCACCACTCGCCACATTTCGACCTGGACGAGGACGCGCTGCCGCTCGCGGTGGAACTGCTCAGCCAGACGGCCGTCCGGTTGCTCGAGTCCCGGTAGACGCCCTCACACCTCCACTGTACAGACGCTATGTCGAATCGACTCGCATCCGAGCGATCTGCCTATCTCCTTTCGGCGCAGGACCAGCCAGTGGACTGGTACCCATGGTGTACCGAGGCGTTCGAGCGTGCTCGCGACGAAGACAAGCCGGTACTGCTCGATATCGGCGCCGTGTGGTGTCACTGGTGCCACGTGATGGATCACGAGTCCTATGAGGATCCCTCCATTGCCGCCTTGCTCAACGACCGGTGGATCTGCGTCAAGGTCGACCGGGACGAGCGGCCGGATGTGGATGCTCGCTACCAGCGAGCGGTCCAGGCGCTGACCGGTCAGGGCGGGTGGCCACTCACGGCGTTTCTGACTCCGGACGGCGACGTCTTCTACGCCGGTACGTACTTCCCCCCTGACGACCGATTCGGGCGTCCCGGATTCCGCAGTGTGTTGGTGAGCCTCGTGCGTGCCTACCGCGAGCAGCGCGATCAGCTGCGGCAGCAGGCGGCGCAGATCGTGAAGCACCTCGAAGCCAGCGCTCTGGAAGCGAAGGCTGGCAAGCCATCGGAAGATCTCCTCTCGGGTGCCACCGAAGGCATGTCACGGCTCTTCGACTTTCGGCGCGGGGGCTTCGGCTCACAGCCGAAGTTCCCTCACCCGGCTACCTGCGAGTTCCTGTTCGCGCGCTGGTTCGACACCGGAGAGGCCGCACTCAGGGAAATCGTGGATCGTACGCTGACCGCCATGGGTCGCGGAGGCATCCGCGACCACCTCGGCGGGGGATTTCACCGCTACGCCGTCGACGCGAAGTGGATCGTGCCCCACTTCGAAAAGATGCTGTACGACAACGCGGAGCTGCTCAAGGCATACGTGAGCGCTGCAGGCGCGACACCTGATCACTTTCCATCCGAGCACGGGGGAACGGCAGCACTGTACCGAGAGGTCATCGAGGGCATCCTCGGCTGGCTCGCCGCGGACCTCACCGATCCCGAGGGAGGCTACCGTGCGTCGCAAGACGCTGACGTCGGCGCCGGCGACGACGGTGACTACTTCACGTGGACGGTGGACGAAGCGAAAGCAGCGCTCTCTTCGGATCAGTTCGCGGTCCTGTCACGCTACTTCGACATCGGCGAGCAAGGCGAGATGCACCACGACCCTCGCCGGAACGTCTTGTGGAACGCGGAATCCGTGACGGATATCGCTCTTAGCCTCGGTCTCACGGAAAGCCGCGTGGGGGAACTGCTCGACGCAGGTCGGCTGCGCCTCCTCGACGCCCGCGCGGCACGGACGGCTCCCTTCGTCGACCCCACGCTGTACACCGCATGGAACGGCATGATGATCTCCGCAGTACTGAGCGCGGCAGCCCTGCTCGATCGTCCGGCACTCCAGTCGCACGCGCTTCGTGGGCTCGAGCGCTTCTTCGCAGCAGCCGACGCTACCGGCCACGGTATCGAGCTCCCGCACGCGATCGGCAGCGAGGTCACGGGCATTCTGGATGACCAGGTCCAGATGGCGCAGGCAGCGTTGGACGCGTTCGAAGCGAGCGGCAATTTCCTCTGGCTCGAACGGGCTACGGCACTCATGGCGCATGTCTGGAACGCCTACCGCTCGGACGAGCGTGGCGGCCTGCGCGACACGCGACGGGACCACCCTGGAGAGGGCCTCCTCTCGCAGGAGCTGATTCCAGTCCAGGATACCCCGACGCCGTCACCCAACGGGACGGCGGTGATCGTCCTGACCCGCCTCGCGGAGCTCACCGGGGAGACCGTCTGGCGCGCGCGGCGGGACGAGCTCCTCGGCGCGCTCTCCGGTGGGGCGGCGGAGCTGTCGATCTATGGCGCCACCCTGCTCCGTGGTATCGATTGGTCCGTCATGCCGGTGACGCACATCGTGGTGGTGGGCGACGATGATCCAGTGACCCGGGACCTCCTGCGTGTAGCTCGTGCAACCTACCGGCCGCGCAAGGTCATTCGGCGCCTCGCTCCCGGCTCGGCGCCGGACAGACTGCCGCCCTCGCTGGCGGCGATGCTCGACGGGACGGCACCGCGTGCCTACGTTTGTGCAGGAGTACAGTGCGCCGCGCCCGTCGCCACACCGGGGGATCTGACATCGATTCTCCGATCGTTCGGACGCCCGGCGGGCACCCCATCCGCTCCCGGGACGACACCCTGATGAAGATCGATCTCGCAACCGTCAGCGACTACGCCATCATCGATCGATACGGCAAGCTGTCGATCCTCGGCATATTCTCGCACATCTGGGTCGCGAAGTTCCCCACGGTGCATCCACGCCTCCACCTCGTGCTCCACCTCAAGGGGCACAGGACGGAGATCGGCCAGCACTCGGTCCGGATTCGCATGGTGGACGAGCAAGGGAACCAGCTGATCAGCGGCGATGGAACCGTGACCTTCAACGAGCCGCCCGCCGGTGTGCTGGAGATAGCTGCGGGGACCGTGCTCGTCTTCGATGCCCCCTTTGCGCATCCTGGCCTCTACACCTTCGAGGTGGTCGTAGACGAGGACCTTCGCGCCGAGATCCCCGTCACCGTCGCACTGAGCCCCAATCCGCATCTGCCGAAAGCCAGCGACGCATCTTGAGCCAGAGCGGCACCAACCTCCGACCGCTGCCGTGGCTCGTCGCGACGGCGGTCGTCGTGGCCGCGGGGTTTTCCTACCAGATCGACGGGTACGCGCTGCTCGATCCCGACGAGGGGCGGAATGCCGAGGTGGCACGTGAGATGGCCGCCTCGAACGACTACGTGCTGCCCCGCTTGAACGGCCTGCCGTACGCAGACAAGCCAGCCCTCTTCTTTGCTGTCGCGGCCTTTGCAATGGAGACGACGGGCCCGACAGCGCTGGCCGCGCGGCTCACCCCGCTCGGCTTCACTATCGTGACCCTGATCGTCGTCGCCTGGTTCGCCGGTATTCTCTTCGGGGCAGGATCTCGCAGCGTCGCGGTCCTGGCCACGGCGACGACACCCTTTGTGCTGGCATACTCGCGGACCGTGATCTTCGACAGTGCCGTCATGTTGTGGGTCACGCTCGCACTGCTGGGTGCGTATCGCGCGGTCGAGTTGCGAGCGCGCAGTTCCACGGACAAGGGTGCCACCGCTGGTGCCCCGCAGGGCGGGGCACTGTCAGTCTGGTGGGCTGCGCTCGCTTGGGGAGCCATGGGGCTGGGGGTGCTGACCAAGGGCCCTGTCGCGCTCGCACTACCACTGATGGTCGCCGTCCCCTACGGACTCTGGCGTCGAGCCGCTCGAGCGCTCTTCGACCCAATTGCCGTGCTGCTGTTCGTGGCCATCGTGCTTCCTTGGGTCGCCGCCGTGTCCCGGGACGTACCCGGATTCCTGGAGTATGCACTGGTCACTGAGACGGCTCGGCGCCTCACGACCGCCGAATTGGAGCGGACCGGCCCCATCTGGTACTTCCTCGTAATCCTCCCGGCAGCGGCACTGCCGTGGAGTGCCGTGCTCGCGGGGGGCTTGTGGAGTCGACGCCGGAGCGTCACCCGCCCCGTCGACCACAGGGCCGTGTTCCTCACCCTGTGGATTGTGCTTCCGCTCCTGTTCTTCACGTTCTCACAATCGAAACGGCCGCAGTATGTTCTGCCGCTGATTCCTGCCGTCGGTCTCGGTGTTGCAGGACTGTGGCGCACCAGTGCTGGAGCACTGCCCGGCGTCCGGACCGCGGCGACGGCGCTCGGTGTGATCGGCGTCATTCTGGTCGCAACACGCGGACTGATCGCGTCGTGGATTCCGGCCGCTCAGGGTGGCGTGGCCGCCGCCATCCCCATGACCGCCGGCCTCCTCGGCGCTCTGTGCATCGGCGTTGCTGCCGGTGCCTGGCTGACGAGGGAACGACAGTGGCCTACACTCCTGCTGCTCACGCTCCCCGTCAGCAGCATCCCACTCGTGAGCCTCCGTCTAATGCAGGCGATCGGTGAGGATCGCTCCGCGCAGAG
>JBDHDN010000059.1:0-12664 GCA_039591485.1 Gemmatimonadota bacterium | reverse complement strand
TCTTGCAGCATCTCACTGTAGCCGATGATGGCGTTGAGCGGCGTGCGCAGCTCGTGGCTCATACTCGCGAGGAATTGGCTCTTGGCACTGTTCGCCGCCTCCGCATCGCGGCGGGCTTGTAGGAGTTCAGTAATATCGTGGTACAAACCCATCAGACCCACCCGGTTCCCGTCGACCATCACCGGCACCCCGAGCACTTCAACGTCGACCAGACTACCATCCTTTCGTCGGCGCCGTCCGATCCCATGGACGGGCCGGTCGAGTGCCTCCCTCGTATAGGCAACCGCTTCCGAGCGCGTATCCTCGGTCGTGATGAGCGAGTCGAGCGGACGTCCGACGGCCTCATCGCTTCCATAACCGAAGAGGGATTCGAATGTCGGATTGCACGCCACGATGTTGTGGTCCTGGTCGAGCGTGACGATAGCCACTGGACTGTTCGACACGAGGGTCTCGAAATACTCCTTCTGCTGCTGCGCGGCCGTGTAGAGTCGGGCATTCTCGATGCCGATGGCTGCCTGCGGCGCAAACAGATTGAGTAGGCGAAGGTCTTCCTGCCCGAAGACCCGATCGGGATCGGAGTGAACGGTGGCGATGGCGCCCACCAGCCGGCGGCCCACGAGAAGCGGAGCCGCCATCACCGAGTGGACCGTGACGTCCGCGTACTGCTCGGACTGACCCAGCCACTCGTGATACGACGGGATGATGAGGGGCTCGAGCGACTGCGCGACCGCGCCCATAGCCCCTTCACCCGGCTTGAGCCGTGTGCCCGTGGAGTCCTTGCCGATGTTCTTGCTCGCAACCACCGCCAGCTCACGGCGCTCCTCATCGAACACCGCGACCTCCCCTCCCGTCACACCGAGCACCGTGACGGCCCGGGCGAGTACCGCCTCGAGGACCTTCGGCAACTCCAGCTCGCTTGCCAGATCCCGCATCGTGTCGAGCAACGCCTTCTGCTCTTCGGCCCGCTGCCGTTCGGCGGCGAACAGCCGCGCGTTCTCGATCGCGATGGCGGCCTGCGGCGCAAACAGGTTGATCAAACGGAGGTCGGCCTGTCCGAACTGGCGAGCTGGATTGGCGTGAACGGTGGCAATGGCGCCCACGAGTCGCCGACCGATGAGAAGTGGTGCAGCCATCACAGAGTGCACCGTGACGTCGCTGTACTGCGCAGACTGGCCGAGCCACTCGTGATACGATGGGATGATGAGAGGCTCGAGAGATTCCGCGACCGCACCCATTGCCCCCTCACCCACCCCCAGGCGTGTGCCCGTCGAGTCCTTGCCGATGTTCTTGCTTGCTACGACCTCCAGCTCGCGGCGTTCCTCGTCGAGGATCGCAACCTCTCCTCCTGTGACACCGAGAATTGCCACCGCGCGCTCGAGCACGGCCTGCAGCACCTTCGACAGCTCGAGTTCGCTCACGAGATCCTGCATCGTGTCGAGCAGCGCCTTGTGCTCATCGGCACGCCGCCGTTCCTCCCCGAGGAGGCGCGCGCGCGCGACTGCGATGCTCGTCTGGTTGGCAGCGGCAGTGAGGATCTCGAAATCCTCGTCGCCGAATGCGTCCGGCTCGCTGCTCTCGACCACCAGGACCCCAATCGTTCTGCCGTCAATGCGCAACGGCACGTCGACCTCGGATCCCGAGTTGAGCGAGGGGATGTACCCTGCAGCCCGCGTCACATCCGGCGTGTAGTGCAGCTCACCATCGGCTACGGTCCGGGCACTGAGGCCCTGACCGGGTGGAACGCGCCAATCGTTCGGCACACCGGACCAGCCGGCGCTCGCTTGGAGGACCCGCTCTCCCGTGGCATCATCCACGAGGAAGACGCCGAGGAAGTTGTAGCCCAGTGCCTCGTCGTGCAGCCCGGTAACGACGGCACGGTATACGTCCTCCTCGTCCCGAGCGGCGGCGATCGCGGTGCTGAGCCTGAGCAGTGCCGCCTGGCGCCGGGCCAGCGCACCGCGCCCCGGAATCAAGCGTTCAGCCGTTCGGTAGCGAGCGTCAGCCACCTGCACCCCCGTCGGGTGGCGGCGCAAGATGCTCGGCGAGCAACGCCCGCACCTGCGCCAGGAGATCCTGCGGGCCCGCGCCGCTCTTCCGTACGACGTGCTCGACTCCGCCGTTCAACCGGTGCAGGTCCTCCTCCGTGAGATCCTTCGCGGTGATGACGACCACCGGTGCGTGTGTCCGCTCAGCTCCGTCCCGCAAGGCATCGAGGAACTCGAATCCGTCCACCTCCGGCATCATCAGATCGAGAAGGATCAGATCGGGCTGTGCGGAGGGGAGCACCTCCAGCGCTACACGACCGTTCTCGGCCTCGCTGACCGTCCATCCCTCCTGTTCGAGCGTGCGACGCATGAGCACCCTCGTCGCGGCATCGTCCTCCACCACGAGGGCGCGGCGCGTTCGGGACCGCCGGGCATGCTTTCGGAGCACGGTAAGCAAGCGGTCGCGCTCGATCGGCTTCGTGAGATAGCCCGATGCACCGAGCGTGTAGCCGACGTTGCGCTCGTCGAGGATGGTGAGCATCACGACGGGGATGTCCGCGACCAGCGGATCTTCCTTGAGCAGCGCCAGGACGGACCACCCGTCGAGTCCGGGCATCATCACGTCGAGGGTGATTACGTCCGGAGTCCGCTCGCGTGCCAACTGGAGCGCCGCCTCACCATCGGCCGCCTCCTCGACCACGAATCCCTCCCTGCCGAGATACCGTCGCAGAAGCGCGCGCACTGCCGGATCGTCGTCCACCACGAGCACCGTTCCCTGTGTGCCCTCGACGGGGGAAGGGGCGGACACTTCCGATATCGCTTCCATCGGTCGCTGGGCGGAAACGACCGCCGGCAGGGACACGGTAAACGTCGAGCCCACTCCCGCCTCACTTTCCACCGTGACGTCGCCGCCCATCATGCGACAGAACCGGCGGGAGATGGCGAGGCCGAGCCCAGTACCGCCGTACTTGCTGGCGGTCGACTCGTCGGCTTGGGAAAACGCCTCGAAGAGACGCCCCATCTGCTCAGGCGTCATCCCGATCCCGGTGTCCCGTACGCGGAACAGGATCCGGTCGTCCTCCGGCCCGTCCGTCGCCCGCCGGACGTCCAACGTGATGGTACCGGCCTCGGTGAACTTGCAGGCGTTGGAGAGCAGGTTGAGCAGCACCTGGCGCACGCGGGTCTCGTCGGCCACCATCCGCCCGGGATCGCCCTCGAGCCGGACCTCCAGCCGATTGACGTTGCGCTCGACGAGTGGCTGCACGGTCGACACGAGATCGTCTACCGCCTTCTGAACGTCGAACGACTCGAGGTACAACTCCATCCGCCCGGCCTCGATCTTCGACAGGTCGAGCACGTCGTTGATCAGGGTGAGCAAGTGCTTGCCCGCCGCATGGATCTTCCGCAGGTCGTCCACGAAGCCCTGCTGGCCCGCGTCTTCAGCGTCCTCCTGCAGCATCTCGCTGTAGCCGATGATCGCGTTGAGCGGCGTGCGCAGCTCGTGACTCATGCTCGCCAGGAACTGGCTCTTCGCCGTGTTCGCGGCCTCGGCCGACCGACGCGCGGCGAGCAGCTCCGTCACGTCGTGGTACAAGCCCATCATTCCCACCCGCTCACCCCCGACAATGACCGGGACGGCGAGAACCTCGACGTCGACGACGGAGCCATCCTTGCGGCGCCGCTGCCCGATCCCCTGCACCGCCCGGTCGCCAGCCTGGGTGGTATAGGCCACCGCCTGCGACTTCGTCTCCTCGGTCGTGATGAGCTCGTCGAGGTTCCGACCGATGATCTCGGTCTCCCGGTATCCGTACAGCCGCTCGAAGGCGGGGTTGCACGACACGATGTTGTGGTCGGGATCGAGGGTGACGATGGCGACGGGGCTGTTGCGTACGAGCTCCGCGAAGTAGTGCTTCTGTCGTTCTGCACTGGCAAAGAGGTGTGCGTTCTCAATGGCGACCGCGGCTTGCGGCGCAAACATCTCCATCAACTGCAAATCGGCCTGGCCGAAAGTGCGGTCAGGATCGGAGTGCCAGAAGTTGATCGCACCGACCAGGCGCTTGCCGATGAGCAGCGGGAGCACGACGGCGGCCCGTGCCTCCACGTTGGCATACCGGTCCGACCGCCCCATCCACTCCGCGTAGTCGTCGATAATGAGCGGCTCGTGGGTCTGCGCCACGTGCCCCATCGCCCCCTCCCCCACCGCGAGGCGGGTCCCGATCGAGATCTGCCCCGTGTTGTGATTGGCGACGATCTCCAGTTCCTGCCGCCCCTGGTCGAGGATCGCAAGCTCACCACCCGATGCGTTCAGGAGCGTCACAGCGCGAGCGAGCACCGTCTGCAGCAGACGCGATAGCTCCAGCTCCGAAGAGAGATCCGCGAGAGTCGCGAGCAGCGCTTCCTGCTCGTCGGCGCGCCGGCGTTCCGCCGCCAGCAACCGCTCCTGTTCAGCCAGGAGCCGGGCGCGCCCAATCGCGATGCTGGCCTGATTGGCTGCCGCCGTGAGAATCTGGAAGTCCGCGTCCCCGAATGCGTCGGGCTGCTCGCTCTCGACCACGAGCACGCCAATCGGCGTGTCGTCGTCACCCATCAGCGGGACGTCCAGCTCGGACCCACTACTCAGCCCTGGCACATACAGCGGCTCCTTGGTGACGTCGGGCGTGTACTGCAGCTCACCGGTCTCGAGCACGCGGGCGGACAACCCCTGACCGGCCGGTACACGCCAGCCGGCGGGGATTCCGGACCAGCCCACTGCCGCACGCATTACCCGATCGCCCGTGGGCGGGTCGATGAGAAACAGCCCCACGAAGCTGTATCCGATGTGCTCGTCGCGCAGACCGTGTACGACGGCGTGGCAAATCCGGTCCTCGTTCTGGGCCGCCGCGATATCCGCGCTCAGACGCAGGAGAGCAGCCTGACGCCGCGCGGCACGGTCCGGGCCCGTCGTGTCGACTACGTCACTCATGCACGTCGTGATCCTGTCTGAGGCTGGATGGTGGCAATCGGGCCCGAATCCCGAAAACATCGGTCCCATTTGGGTAGGGCGCAATATGCAGGCCTGGAAAATGCTCAACCCACGCAATTACTCATGGCGCGTCAACGGGACGGGATCAGCCGGGGCGGGCTGCTCCCGGTACTCACTTTCGGGCTGACTACCGCGTGGATTCGCACCACTCCCGAGCGTTCTGGAACATGCGCAGCCAGGGTGAGACCTCGAACGCGTCTCGCCATGCCGGTGGCATCCAGCCCCACTGCCAGTTGAACACGGACCGCTCGGGATGCGGCATCATCGCGAGATGCCTGCCGTCAGGGGAGCACAGTCCGGCCACCCCACGCGGGGATCCGTTGGGGTTGTATGGATAGCGCTCGGTCGCGGCACCGTCGTCATCCACGAATCGAACGGGCGCGAGCCGCTGTGACTCGACTCGGTCGAGGATTGCCGGTCGCGGGAAGTGCGCGCGGCCCTCCCCGTGCGCCGCCCAGACGCCGAGCGTCGCTCCTTCCATGCCGGCGAGCATGATTGCCGGGCTCGGTAGGATGCGTACCGTGGAGAACCGCGACTCGAAGCGACCGGAGGCATTATGGATGAAGCGCGGCTGGTCCGCACCGCTGATGCCACGCCACGGCAGCCAGCCGAGCAGGGCGGAGAGTTGGCAGCCATTGCAGACCCCGAGGCTGAAGGCGTCCTCACGCTCGTAGAAGCGGTCGAACTGGAAGCGCAGGGCTTCGTTGAATCGGATCACCCCGGCCCACCCCTTCGCCGAGTCCATGACATCAGCGAAGCTGAAACCGCCGACGAAGACGACGCCCCGAAAGCGCTCCAGGTCGATCCTGGTCGCGCGCAGGTCGGACATGACCACGTCCCACGGTTCGAATCCGGCCGCCCGGAACGCCGATGTCATCTCGCGATCGCCGTTGCTGCCTTCCTCGCGAATGACGGCGACGCGCGGCTTGCTGGTGGACTGCAACACGGCCGCCGAGGTGAGCGCAGGCCGATACGGGGTCTCGTATGGCGGTGTCCGGCGATCCCGCAGTCCCCGGCGCTCTTCGTCGACACACGCCGGGTTCGCCTGCAGGCGGTCGAGCTCAAAGCTCGTCGCCTCCCACACGTCACGCAGATCGCGGATGTCTGCGTCGAGAACGGCCTCCCCGTTCACCGCAACGCGGACCCGTTCGTCGCTCCGTGACGCGCCGATGGCGACGCACGGGACGTCGGCATCGGCGAACACCTGGACAACGGATCGCAGATCGTCATCCCCGATCTCGAGCACGAGCCCGAGCTCCTCAGCGAATAGGGCGTGCGTAGGATCGACGCCTGCTGCCGGTACGTCGATGTCCGCCCCGCAGTTGCCTGCGAACGCCATCTCCAGCACGGTGGTAAGGAGGCCTCCATCACTACGATCGTGGCCGGCGAGCACCAGCCCGCGGTCGAGCAGGAGCTGCACCGTCTCGAACGCCCGGCGTAGCAGACCGGGATCGTCCACGTCGGGCACCTGGTCGCCGACCTGGCCGAACACCTGCGCCAGTGCCGATCCGCCGAGACGATAGCGTCCTTGGCCAAGGTCGACGTAGAGCAGCCGACTGCAGCCGGGCTGCCGCAAGTCCGGGGTCACCGTTTTCGTGATGTCCGGACACGTTACGTACGCAGAGATGACGAGGCTCCCGGGTGCCTTCACCGTCTCCTCGCCGCCGACGCCGTCCGGCGCTCGCGCGGCCATGGACAGGCTGTCCTTGCCACCGTCGATCGCCACGCCCAGTTCGACCAGGATGTCGTGCAATGCGACCGCTGCATCGTAGAGCGCAGCTCCCTCACCGGGTAGCTTCGCGGCCCACATCCAGTTGCCCGAGCACTTCACGTCGCCCAGCGCACTCGCAGGTGCCCAGACGAGGTTCGTCAGTGCCTCGCCGACGCAGAGGCGTGCCATGGCTGCCGGATCGATCAGGCCCTTGACCGGTTGCTCGCCGATGGCGGTCGCCGCGCCGGTCACGCCGAAATGGGACTGAGCGATCACCGCCACGTCGGCTACGGTGAGCTGCAGCGGGCCGGCGCACTGCTGCCGCCCCACGAGCCCAGTCACACTCCGATCGACTTTCGTGGTGAGGAATCGCTTTGACCCAACCGATACCAACCGCAGCACCCGGTCGAGGGCGTCGGCGACGGTGAGCCCGTCGGGAAGCGCGAGCGGCTCGTGGCAGGATGGGAGGCGCGTGAGCTCGAAGGTCTTCTGGGGCATGTCGCCCAAGACGTGATCCAGCTCGAGGTTGACCGGCGTGGAGTCGTCGAGCTCGTCGTGGAGCACGATGCGTCCGTCACCGGTGATCCGTCCGACGAACGCCACCGGCACGTGCTCGCGTTCGCACAGTGCATCGAACTGCTGCCGGTGCTCCGTCCGGATCAGCAGCGCGTCCGCCTCCTGGTACTCCGCCCCCCAGATCTCGAGGACGGATAGAGTATCGTCCCCGACCAGAATGTCACGCGCCTCGATGCGGGCGCCGCCCGGATGGACGATCTCCTTCAAGACGTTGCAGTTGCCGCCCGCCCCTTGATCGTGGATGCTCACGATGGGGTTGCGCTCGCCAAGCTCGACGCAGGCTCGGATCACGCGGTTCACCTTCTGCTCCATCTCCGCATCGCCCCGCTGGACTGCGTTGAAGTCGAGCTCGGCCACGTTCTCACCCTGCACCATGCTCGACGCCGCACCCCCGCCCATGCCGATGCGATATGCCGGTCCACCAAGCTTGACGACCAGCATGTCCGTCTCCGGCTCTCCCTTATCCGTATGCCGCGCATCCATCTGACCGATGCCGCCGCTGAACATGATCGGCTTGAGCCACTCCCGGCGCTCTCCATTCGACAGACGCAAGCCGAACGCGCGCGTGAAACCCTGAATCACCGGCTCGCCGAACTTGTTACCGTAGTCGGACGCTCCGTTACTCGCCTCGATCTCGATCTCGAGCGGTGAGGCGAGACTGGCCGGATACCGAAACGCCGCGTCCTCCCACGGCTGCTCATAGTCCGGGATGCGCAGGTTGCCCACGCAGTACGCCGCCGTGCCGGCGACGACAAGCGCACCGCGTCCCGTGGCATGGACGTCGCGGATTCGGCCACCCGTGCCGGTCTCCGCCCCTGGGAAGGGCGCCACGCCGGAGGGGAAGTTGTGCGTCTCGGCCGTGAAGATGACGTCGTACAGCGCGCTTGCCGGCACGACCGGTGAGGGCTGCCCCGGCTTCGCCGGCACAATCGTGTCGGTACGGTACCCGCGGATCGCGCTGGAGTTGTCCCGGAACGCGATCACACTGTTGTTGGGGTGCCGGTCGAGCGCGTCTTTGATCAGTGCGATCAGATCATGGGGCACCGGTTGCCCATCGATGACGAGCCGCCCCTTGAAGAACCAGTGGCGTGAGTGCTCCGAGTTGGACTGCGCAATATCGAAGCACTCCACGTTGGTGGGGTCACGGCCGATCCGTTCGGCGAACAGCATCGTGTAGTAGTCGAGATCCCACTCGTCGAATGCCAATCCCATCTCACGGTTGATCCGCTCGAGGGCGGCGCGTCCATCCCGCAGAACAGGGACGGTGAACACCGGCTCGGGTTCGGCCCCGGTCGCAAACGTCTCGAGCCGCGTCGGATACGGGCACTCGGTCATCCGGTCGTGCACGAGGGCGAGAAAGCGGGCTTGCTCCTCCTCGCTGAGGGAACGAAGTGCGTCGATGGCATACCGCCGGGACCGCTCGATCCGGCGGATCGTGGCAATGCCGCAGGCACGGCAGATGGCAACGGCATTGGTCGACCAGGCCGTCGTGAAGTTCATACGCGGTCCGACCTCGAGGACCGTTTGCCCACCACCGAGGAACGTGTGCCCTGCCAGACCATCCGGCCGGAAGGTCTCCCCGAGGAGCCACTCGAGGGAACGACGCTCATGGTCGGTGAGCGCTCCTCCTGCATCGACATTGAAGCAGAATTCCGTCGTGATGGCGCGGATTGCCGGACTCGCCCGCTGCTGGGCGCGGGCGAGTAAGGTCGAGGTCTGGGCGTCGGTGAGGCCGGGATGACGATAGAGATGCAGTAGGCTCATGCGTTGGCCGACCGAGGGGTCACCGGATCGGAGCGGCGCGACCGCGCCGGCCGCCCCGTCTGAGGCTGGAAGATAGCAGGTTGTCGGCGAGCACGGCGGGGTCGGACAGCGGCGGGGACTCCTGAGTGGACAAATCCGTCACCGTGGCGCACACAGCCCTCGTCTGGGTAACCTGCGTGGCAGCACGACGCAACCCCGCGGACCACCGTCTGCGTGGGGGCACGACGCACTCGATTCTGGGTTCACGCAGAGGGAGGGAATGGGATGGAAATGGAGATCGTCTTCCCCGGGGATGCACGGGTCGACGCACTGGCCGACAACATGGTCATCACGACTAACCAGGACGGGTCGGCTCCGGCGCCGTTCACGCTATTCCTCGCCTCGATCGGCACGTGCGCCGGTATCTACGTGCTGAGCTTCTGTCGACACCGCAACCTCCCTACGGACGGCATCAGGATTCTGCAGCGTACACGGCGCAACCCGGCGACAAAGATGATCGAGGAGGTGGAGATCGAGATCCAGGTACCACCGAACTTCCCAGCGAAGTATCACGAAGCGCTCATCCGCGCAGCCGATCAGTGCGCCGTCAAGAAGCACATCGTGCAGCCGCCGCGCTTCAACGTGCACACCACAGTGGCACATTGACTCGTCACGGCTACGGCATCGCACAGCGCAGGATCCTGCGTGCGCTTGGGTGCCATACCGACACGATTGGCCGCTTCCAGGAAGCGGCGGCCCTGTCCTCCGAAAGGAGTCACCGCCGGCGACGCTGATCTCTGACCGATTGTGGTACACCGGCACACCCGATCGTCCTCGGCACCACGGAGGTTTGCGTGCCCGCTGCCCCCGGGGCCGTCAGTGCCGCAGCATGATCAGCGCCATCTTGAACCGTACGGGCGCATCGACGGCGTGGGGGACGTCTTCCGGGAGACCGATCACCTCGCCGGTGGCGACACGATGCCGAGTGCCACCAATGGTCACGTTTGCAGCACCCTCCAGAACGTGAAGCACCGCTGCGTGCGGTACGGTGTGCTCACTCAGGCTCTGTCCCTCGTCAAAGGCGAACACGGTGAGCGATCCACCCGCGGTCTTTGTTACGATTCTGCTCACCACGCTGCCCTCCTGATAGGCCACGAGCATGGCCATATCGGTGGGCCCCGACTCCCAATCAGGCATCATTCCGCTAACCTCTCGACGTGACGCATGTGCGGGAACAACCCGCTACCGAACGTTCAGGGCAGTTGAATGCACTCGCTTGCAGCCCTAGAAACACATCCCGAAGGGGTCACCGCGCAGGCCGATTCGCTCTCCGGTCAGCACGATGCTGCACAACGGTTTCGAGGGGGAAGGTAGCTCCCGGACCCGTGGATGTCCGGGAGCCCACTGGCTCACGTGAGTCCCAACCGATTCTCCATGTGAGACCGGACCGCCGGTGTGATGACACCGCGCCCCACGAGGTCGTCGAACGTCGCAGCGATATCCTTCCGCTCGGCATCGAGCCGCCGCTCTCGGAGTTCGCTGATCAGCCGTGCCAGCCGTTGATCGTACTCCCCGTGCCTGAGTTGTCCGCGCCGCATGAGGTCGTTCAGGTCCTCGAGCTTGCGCACGAGGTGGTCGAGCGTAATCGGATCTGCCATCTGGCCTCCTCCAGTGTCCACTCCGGGTTCAGGTATCGTTCTGCGGGGCCTCGAAGTCCCGCACGAAGACGAGGCTCTTCCGCCGGGATACGACGCTGGCCAGCCCTTCCACGACGGCTGGATCCAGCTTCGAGCCAGCGAGTTGCTGCATCTGCGCAAGTGCGGCCTGGCGGGTGAGGCGCTCCTGATACGGCCTGGGGCTCGTGATCGCGTCGTAGATTTCCGCAGCGAACACGATGCGTGCGCCGACCGGGATCTCCACGCCCCGCAGGCCGTCCGGATAGCCAGTTCCGTCCCAGTGCTCATGGTGGCTCCGCACGTACTGCCGCACTGATCCGAGATGGCCGAGCGGCGCGAGAATCCGGAAGCCAATCAGGACCTGCTCACGGATGTGGCTCTGCTCGTCTTCGGTGAGCGGTCCTTGTTTCCGCAGCACGTCGTCACGGATACCGATCTTCCCGATGTCGTGGAGCCGTCCGGCCGCGCGCACGGCCTCGATATCGTCGTCGGAGAGCCCCAACTCGGCCGCTACCGACGCTGCCAACTCCGCGACCCGCATCGAGTGTCCGACGAAATCCGGGTCCTTCGCTTCTAGCGCGTTGATCAACGCGGAAAGCGTCGCAACGTTGATCTGCTCGAGCTTGCGCCGCTCTCGCTCCAACTCTCGGGTCCGCTCCACGAGCTCCTGCTTGAGCCACGCCGAGATCTGCTGCGTCTGGATGGCGGTGCCGCGTCGACGGAGCGCCCGGTCGATGGCCAACCGGAGCTCTCCCTCCTCCGGTGGCTTCGAGACGTACTCGAACGCGCCCTGTTGCAGGCAGATGGCTGCGCTGGTCGCGTCGGCGACCGCGGCAAGGACGACGATCGCGAGATCAGGATCGGCCTCCAGTGCCTGCGGGATGATTCCGGCCGGGTCGACGTCGCGACGCGAGACATCGACGAGTGCGAGATCGAAGCGCTTGTCACCGATCGCAGCCAGACACTCGCGCACATCGGTAGCGGCGTCGACGTGAAAACCCGCCTGCACGAGGAAGGTCCGAACCTGCTCCTCCACGTCGTCGTGCACGAAGAGCAGGATGGCATCCGAGTGTCGAGGGGCTGAGTTCTCGGTCACGGCATCTCTCGGTGTCGGGTTCCAAGGCACCTCTGCGGACGCTGAACAATATCCAGACTCCGCCCCCAGGGCCACCGAGGCGCTGCCAGTGGACCACGCCGCCAAAACGCGACGGGCCACCTCGAGGGGCGGCCCGCGCTGGGGAGATCGCCCGGCCCGTCGGCCGGGCGGATGCGGCCACTGTCGATCAGCCGACAGCCGCCGATGGGGCTGACCGGCCCATCAGGCGGCCATCGCGTCGACTGCCCGCTCCGAAGAGGGCTCCCGCACGTTCCAGCGGTAGCCCAGCCAAATCAGGCACAGGCCCAAGAACTCCGTCACGTACAACACCTCCACATGCCCCATTCGGGTGGCCGTGCCACCAATGCCCGGCAACAGAGCACCCACGGCAATCAGGACGTTACCGATGAAGCGGTGGCGCAACTGGGGGATGCGGCGGAACTTCATCGCCGAGTACACGGCAC
This sequence comes from Gemmatimonadota bacterium, assembly GCA_039591485.1. Lineage (GTDB taxonomy): Bacteria > Gemmatimonadota > Gemmatimonadetes > Gemmatimonadales > GWC2-71-9 > JAOTVV01. Next base: position 391 of record JBDHDN010000059.1, on the reverse strand, counting down.
CGCCGATCAGAAAGATCGCCGCATAGGTGTTCACCAACGGACTGAAGAGCCGTACCCAGCTCCACTCCATCACCCGTCCGGAAAGCCGGTGCGCTTCGACTGCCGAGTAGTCGATCGGTGTGAGGAGCACAAAGACGGCAGCCACGGCAATCCAGCTCACCAGCACGGTAGCGAGAGCATTGGCCGTCCGGCGCCGCATCAGAAGATAGACCGTACCCTGAGCGAGGGGTGCGCCGCCGAGCAGCGCGCCGGAGATGTACCAGGCCCGGAACAGCGACTCGCTCCAGCCGAACAGTGTAACCGACGCCTCCGTAAACGTGCCGACACCGTAGAGCAGGATCCCTGCGCCCCACCAGAGCAGATGGGGCCCCGAGCGGCGCTCCGTATACCG
>JBDHDN010000058.1:3569-16541 GCA_039591485.1 Gemmatimonadota bacterium | reverse complement strand
TGCGCGACTGGCCCGTCTGAGCGCGCACCGACCAGGTAACGCCGCCCACGTCGTCCGCCCGTAGACGACGCGTGCTTCCTGTCGAGTTGTCCGCAGCGCGGGGGGCGGCTACGGCGCCCGCTGGAGCACGGCGGGTACCGGATGCTGCGGGTCCGGGATGTCGTTCAGGACCGCCGCGATCTTCCACGCACCGTCGCGCCGCACGAGCGAGAAGCTGTCGACCCCCTGCTGTGGCGGGCGCGGCGAGCCGGGAATGTGGGCCTCGTACAGCACCACTACGTGGGCGATGTCCTTGAACTCGAGCGGCACGGTATGCAGCACCTTCTCCTCGAACCCGGTCTCACGCACGTTGGCCCGCTCGATGAAGTCCAGCCAGTCCTGAATGAAGCCGTCCAACGACATGACCGTGGATTCCGTGCGGCTCGTCCGCAGCACGATGACCGCTTCGTCGAGGAAGGCCGCGCGCACCTGATCCCAGTCCGGTGTCGTGCCGGCCTCGAAGGTGACGAGATCGTACAGGTCGCGCACGACCGCGTCTGCAGTTTGCGATCGAGCATGAGCGGAGACGGCAGCACTCGCGAGCAACGCTACTGCGACCGCGCTTCGGTGCACCTTGCGCATGACTTCCCTCCTGCGCCGAGTAGGAATGTGCCACCACATCTAGGCACCGTGGCACTCACTATACGGCAAAGCTATACACCGCGTCCCCACTTCTGCCAGCGACGGGTGGCCGGGTTGCCCCTACGGTCGTCACCTCGCAGCTTGAGCCCACCGGCCCGTCTCTCGAGCCCGGAGCACCATGTTCAATCGAACCGCCGAGTTGTACGATGCTTTCTACCGTGAGAAGGACTACCGAGCGGAGGCGTGCTACGTGGCGGACGTCATCCGGGCCCGTGCGCCAAGAGCGGCGACCTTGCTCGATATCGCCTGCGGCACAGGGGAGCACGCCCGATTCCTCGCGGTGGACCACGCATTCTCCGTGGATGGTACGGACATCGAGCCGGGGCTACTCGAGATCGCAACCACCAAGCTGCCGGTTGCGACCTTTCACGTGGCCGACATGGTCGACTTCGAGCTCGGCCGCCGGTACGACGCCGTCGTATGCCTATTCAGTTCGATCGGTTACGTTCGCACGGAGCAGGCCCTCCGCCGTGCGCTCGAGGCAATGGCGCGGCACCTCGTGCCGGGGGGTGTGCTAGTAGTCGAGCCGTGGTTCGAGCCGGGCACGATGACGCACGGATTGGTGACGCTGCTCTCGAGCGAGTTGCCGGACGGTACCAAGGCGTGTCGCATGAGCCACACCACCGTCGAGGGCCGCCTGTCCCGCCTCCGCTTCGAATACCTGATTGGCGACGCGGACGGGCTCAAGCGAGAGACGGAAGTACACGAGCTGGGGCTCTTTTCCCGCGACGAGATGACGGCCGCGCTCGACGAGGCCGGCCTGCGCGACATCGCGTACGACGAGCCCGGCCCGAGCGGGCGCGGCTTGTACCTCGCAATGCGTCCTGGATGAGACTCGATCACACGACCTCCCGCTTCGACCGCTGACCGACGACGGCCACCATGGAACGCATCCGCCTCACGGACAAGCTCGACCACATTCGCGAGCACTGGGAGCCGACGATCGTCGCCGAGCTGAATGGACAGCACGTAAAGCTCGCAAAGATCGCCGGCGAGTTCATCTGGCATCGCCACGAGCAGGAGGACGAGCTGTTCCTGGTCCTCCGCGGGCGCATGACGGTGGAGTTCCGCGACCGGAAGATCGTCCTTGAACCGGGCGACGTGCTCGTCGTGCCCCGCGGAGTCGAGCACCGACCCGTTGCGGAAGAGGAGACTCATATCCTCATGTTCGAGCCGGAGGGCACTCTCAATACAGGCAACGTCCGGGACGAGCGCACCCGGGAGCGCCTCGAGCGACTGTGAGTCCGACTCGCGCGCGGTCGCATCCGAGGGTATCCGTTCTCCTTCCCTGCCGGAACGCGGCCGACACCCTCGACGAGACTCTCCAGTCGCTGTGCCACCAAACATTCGCCGACATCGAGATCGTGGCCGTCGACGACGGGTCGAGCGACGGCACCGGCCGGCTGCTCGACCGCCGGCAGACCAGGGACTCCCGCCTGCGGGTCTTGCATACCCCACCCCGCGGGCTCGTGCTCGCACTCAAGACGGCAGCCGATACTGCGCACGGCACGATACTCGCGCGGATGGACGCCGATGACATCGCTCGACCGGAGCGGATTGAGCGGCAGGTGGCGCTGTTGGACGATCGACCCGAGCTCGTGGCCTGCGGTACCCAGGTTCGCTATTTCCCCAGGCGTCTGGTGCGAGACGGTGCGCGACGATACGAGCGCTGGGTCAACGGCCTGATCACGCCGGAGGAGATCGACCGCGACCTGTTCGTCGAGTGTCCCATTCCTCACCCGACGCTCGCGATCAGGCGGACAGCCTTCGAGGCTGTCGGGGGCTACCGCGATGCCGGCTGGCCCGAAGACTACGACCTCGTCTTGAGACTATGGCAGGCCGGATACCGGCTCGGGAAAGTACCCGCCGTTCTCCTCGACTGGCGCGACGGGCCGAGCCGTCTGTCACGCACGCACGAGCGATACCGACCCGAGGCGTTTCGCCGCTGCAAGGTGCACTTTCTTGGTGACCACGTCCCGGAGCGGCGGATCGTAGTATGGGGAGCCGGGCCAGTCGGCAAAGCGTTCGCGCGATCCTGGTTGACCGCCGGAGGAACGATCGCGGCGTTCGTCGACCTCGATCCCAGAAAGATCGGTCAGGGCATCCACGGCGCTCCGGTCATCGCACCGAAGGACATTGGCCGCTTCCGCGACACGTTCGTCGTGGCGGCCGTCGGGCACGCAGCGGCACGGCAGGACATCCGCACAACGCTCGGCCGCGCTGGCTTCAGCGAGCCCAAGCAGTGCCGCGCAGTTGCCTGAAGCCAGGAGTGGCTTCGCACCTCGAGACGCAACCGGAGAGCTGACGGCGTCGGTCGCCGCACGGTAATCGCGAGCGAGGGTGAGCGCCGTGATCGGGCGCAAGCCCTCGGAGGCCCGACCAGTGTAGATCCACGCCGAGGCACAAGCCAACGCAGCAGAAGAGAACGAGTTACCGCAAGAACGTTCCGATCGGTAGCTCCGTCCCTCCCCAATCTCCCCCTCCGTCGGATGCCCATGCACGCCCTGCGTCGGCGGGGGGCGGACCCGTATATTTGGTGAGAACTCTTCCCTTCCAGCGTCCGGCTCACCATGGCGGATATCAACGTCCAGCGCATCGACGACTACCGGTGGCGCGTGCACCGGACGGGCAACATGCGCACCGAAGGGCTCATCTTCGCCGACGCCGAGTTGATGCACGACCTCGAGGGCGACCAGTGCATCCAGCAGGTCGTCAACGTGGCACACCTGCCCGGCATCGTCGGTCCGTCGATCGCGATGCCCGACATCCATTGGGGCTACGGGTTTCCGATCGGGGGCGTTGCCGCGTTCGACGAGCACGACGGCGTGGTGTCGCCCGGCGGCGTGGGGTACGACATCAACTGTGGGGTCCGGCTGCTGTCCAGTCCGCTGCGTGTCGACGAGGTCCGGCCGCAGTTGCGCCGCTTGATGGACACCCTGTTTAGCAGCATCCCCTCGGGCGTCGGCGCTTCCCGCTCGGACGTCAAGCTCTCGAGCGGCCAACTCGAGCGTGTCCTCGCGCATGGGGCCCGCTGGGCGGTCCGCGAGGGCTTCGGCCCCGAGCGGGACCTCGACGCCATCGAGGCAGGTGGCTGCCTTCCCGGTGAGCCTGACCGCGTGAGCGACCGGGCCAAGCAGCGCGGTCGGACACAACTCGGGACCGTCGGCAGCGGGAACCACTTCGTGGAGGTCGGTCACGTCGTGGAGGTCTACGACGAGACCGTGGCGCAACGACTCGGCCTCACTCCGGGGACCGTCACGTTCTTCATTCACTCCGGCTCCCGCGGGCTGGGTTACCAGGTGTGCGACGACTATCTCGACACCATGGTCCGGGCTGCGGCGAAGTACGGCATCGACCTTCCGGACAAGCAGCTTTGCTGCGCGCCACTCACGAGCCGTGAGGCGAAGGCGTACCTTGGGGCGATGAACGCGGCGGCGAACTACGCATTTGCCAATCGGCAGCTCATGGCGCACTACGTCCGCAAGGCTCTCGCGCAAATCTTCGCGACGGACGTCGCCGAGCGAACCGATCTCGTGTACGACGTCGCCCACAACATCGCGAAGTTCGAGACACACGAGATCGAGGGAAGGCGACGGCGTCTCTGCGTGCATCGCAAGGGAGCCCCGCGTGCGTTTCCGCCCGGGCATCCGGAGCTCGCGGATCGGTTTCAGGATATCGGGCAGCCCGTCCTGATCCCCGGGGACATGGGGCGATATTCCTACGTGCTCGTCGGCACCGCCGGGGCGATGCAGCAGTCGTTCGGCTCGACCTGCCACGGGGCAGGTCGGCGCATGAGCCGTCATCAGGCAAAGAAGGCTGCGCGACCGCGCAACGTGATGCGTGAGCTGGAGGATCAGGGAATCCTCATCCGCGCCGCCAGCCGCAGGACGGTCGACGAGGAGATTCCGGAGGCCTACAAGGACGTGCGACACGTCGTGGACGTGGTGCACGGCGCGGGCATCGGTCGTAAGGTCGCTAAGCTCGTGCCGATCGGAGTCGTCAAGGGATGAGTCAAAGACTGAGAGGATGCATCGCATGGAGATGACAGGCAGCTCGACACCCGTCGTCGGCGGCTCGACCGAGCTCGAGCGACTCCCAACCCTCATCGTTCCGGATCACGACGAGCTCGCCCGCCTGCTCGCCGACCATATCGTTCGCCTCATCGGCGAGCGGGTTGCATCCACGGGCCGCTGTGTGCTCGGTCTCGCGACGGGAAGCACGCCGGTCGGCATCTACCGCGAGTTGATCAGACGCTACCGGGCCGGCGAGGTCGATTTCCAGCACGTCGTCACGTTCAATCTCGACGAGTACTACCCCATGTCGCACGAGAGCCATCACAGCTATCGGCGCTACATGTGGGAGAACTTCTTCGAGCACGTGAACATCCCCCCGGCCCAGACCCACATTCCCGATGGCACAGTGCTGCGCACCGAGCTGCGTCAGTATTGCAGCGCGTACGAGGCCGCCATTCGCGAGGTTGGTGGTATCGATTTTCAGATACTCGGTATCGGTAAGACCGGGCACATCGGGTTCAACGAGCCGGGATCCGCCAAGAACTCCCGCACGCGGCTCGTGACGCTGGATACCACGACGCGAAAGGACGCCGCCGCCGATTTCTTCGGCGAAGACAACGTGCCACGTGAGGCGATCACGATGGGGGTGGCCACGATTCTCGAGGCCCGTGAGGTCGCCCTGATCGCCACAGGCGAACACAAGGCCGGCATCGTCCGGCGCGCGGTCGAAGGAGACATCACCCCACAGGTCGCGGCGACCTTCCTCCAGGATCATCCGAAGGCGGTTGTGTATCTCGATCTCCCTGCGGCCGCCGAGCTGACGCGGATCGCGACACCATGGCTGCTCGAGCCGGTCGAGTGGACCCAGACGATGACCGAGCGCGCGGTCGTGTGGCTGGCAGATCAGACGGGCAAGGCGATCCTGAAGCTCAGCGCCAAGGACTATGCCGATCACGATCTGAGCCCGTTGCTCGCCAGACACGAATCGCCAGGTGCCATCAATGGCGTCGTGTTCAACCGGTTGCGGGAGAAGATTCGCGGACGCGCCCGCCTGCCCCGCGATCGCCGAGTCGTCGTCTTCTCCCCGCATCCGGACGACGACGTGATCTCGATGGGCGGAATCCTGAGGAAACTCTGGGAGAATGGCAATGAGTTGATCGTCGCCTACATGACGAGCGGCAACATCGCCGTGTTCGACTACGATGTACGGCGCTACCTCGACTTCACTGAGCGCACGGCCGACGCACTCGGGTTGCACCGGGACATCGTCGAGGAACGCAGGCGTGAGGTCGAGGAGAGCTTCACTACCAAGCAGCCCGGGGACATCGACATTCCCCTCGTGCAGGACATCAAGCGTTTCATCCGCGAGTGCGAGGCCGTCTCGGCACTCGAGACCGTGGGCATCTCCGCCAGTGCAGCGCGATTCCTCGACTTGCCGTTCTATCGGACCGGCGAAGTACGCAAGCTGCCGATCGGCGAGGACGACGTGCGTATCGTACAGGAGCTGCTCGAAGACGTCCGCCCGCAGCTCGTGTTCATCGCCGGTGATCTGTCCGACCCGCACGGCACACACCGGATGTGTAAGGAAGCCATCGAGCGCGCGCTCGAGCGGCTCGACGCACCGAAGCCCGAGGTCTGGTACTATCGCGGCGCCTGGCAGGAGTGGCCACTCCCGGAAGCCGACGTCCTCGTGCCACTCTCGCACGAAGAGGTCCGGCGGAAGATCAACGCCATCTTCCGGCACGAATCCCAGAAGGATGCCGCCCCCTTCCCCGGTCCGTACGATGATCGGGAGTTCTGGGAACGAGTCGAGGCCCGGAACAAAGACACCGCCGCGGAGGCGGACCGGCTCGGTCTGCCCGAGTACTACGCGATGGAGGCGTACGTCGTGCGGCGGCCGGATGGAAAGGTCGAGGGGGGAAACTGATATCCGCCGGTCGCGCTGAACGCCGAGTACTACTCGATGACAATCGGGGGGGCGCATGCTGGAGGTGAGGCCCTCGTGTCCGCGCGCGGATACTTCGACTTCCACCGATATCGGATGTACACCGAAAGACGCGAATCGGGGCAGCGTGGCTCCGCCGCCCCCAGGTGCCATCTCGTCTCAAGCCCCGGCCATGGCTCCGCTATAGCCCCTCCACGTTCAGGCGCCCGTCGGCATTGGGCTGGTCGTCGGTCGTCCAGGCCTCCAGCAGGTCGAGGATCGCCTGCTCGACTTGCGCCGGCGACGCCTCGGGATGCGTCTGCAGATAGAGAATCACGGCGCCAGCCACATGAGGTGCAGCCATCGACGTACCGCTCATCGTGCCGTACCCACCGTTCAGCCACGTGGAGGTGATCCCTTGGCCTGGAGCGGCCACCGTCACAGGGTTGCCGTAGTTGCAGTTCACATCCTGGTCGTTTTGGTCGCTCGAGGTAACGGTGATGGCGCCGTTGACGGGGCGCGTATCGCCGTTGCTGCCGTTGGCAGCATCGATGTCGTCGTCGCCGACGCGCGCTGGTGAATGAGATTGGGCGTCGTTAGGCACCAAGCAGAAGCCAAACAGGCCGTTCCCGGCGGAGATCGTGTAGACGACCCCTGCGTTGATGGATCGACGGACGGCGGCGTCCAGCGCGGTACTCGGATCGCCGCCCAAGCTCATATTGGCCACCATGAGCCGGTCGGGTAGGACGTTCTTGCGAGCGGTGACCTCGTCAATCCCGGCGATGATGTCGTCGACGGCGCAGTTGCCGTCGTCGCTGCAGATGCGGAAACCGTAGACCGGAGCGCCGGGTGCGACACCGACCACGCCGCCGTTGCCGTCGATAGCCGCGGCAGTACCGGCGGTGTGCGTGCCGTGGCCGTTGCCGTCCTCGCCGTTGGCGCCGGGCTCTGCAGCAACGAAGTTGCGCACCTCGATCACGTTGAGGTCTGGGTGATCGCTATCGACGCCCGAGTCGAGGCCATAGAACTCGACCTCGATCTCACAGCCTGTCAGCTGTGTCGCCTGCCAGGTCGGATGCAGGTTTGCCTTGACCTTGGTGATGTTCCACAGATCGAACGACTCGTTCAGCAGGTCGTGGTTGCCCGTATCGACACACGAACCTGGTGGTGGGGGCGGCGGGGTCACGGCCGTCGTCGCGCAGGCAACGTTCGAAAAGTCGGAGTCGCCGAGCGCGTTGAAGGCAAAGACGCGGTAACAGTACTCGGTCTCGGCCTGCAGTCCGGTGTCTCCGAGGCCTGCGGCATTGCTGACCGCCGTGGCAACGTCGACGAACGGGTCCGCCGACCCTAGCGGACCAAGCTTCCGCTGAATCGTGAAGCCACTCTCGTCGGCCGAGTTGTCAGACCAAGTCAGGTTGATTCGCTGCTGGTCCGCGGTGGTCGCGGTCAGATTACTGGGCGCCGCGGGTGGCGCCGGCTCGGGATCGGTCGCCGCTGTCGCTTCGTTTGAATTCTCCGACTCACCGACTGCGTTGAAGGCACGCAACCGGTACGTGTAGGCGGTACCGGCCTGCAGGCCGGTGCTGTAGTAGCGTGTGACGTTGGCGCCCACGGTGGCGATCAGCGCGAACGACCCATCAGGGCCGGCCTTGCGCTCGATGCGGAAACCCGTCTCTCCGCTCGAGTTGTCGGCCCAGGTGAGGTCGATACGGTTCTGGCCGACGGCGGTCGCGGCGAGATTGCTGGGCGCGGCCGGTACCAGGGCGGCGTCAGTGGTCGCCGTCGCCTCGTTCGAGTTGGGCGAGTCGCCGACGCCGCTGAAAGCCCGCACCCGGTAGGTGTAGGACGTGCCTGACTGGAGACCGGTATTGTAGTACTTGGTGACGTTGGCGCCGACCGTGGCGATCAGGGCATACGTGCCGTCGGGCTCCAGCTTGCGCTCGATGCGGAAGCCCGTCTCGTCGTTCGAGTTGTCGGTCCAACCCAAGTCGATCCGCTGGTGGTCGGCGGCGCTGGCGGCCAGGTCGCTTGGCGCGGCGGGCGTATTCGCGGATGCCGTGGCCGCCGTCGCCTCATTGGATGCGGGCGAGTTGCCGGCAGCGTTGTACGAGCGGACCCGATAGGTGTAACTGGTGGCCGGCTGGAGGCCGGTGTTGTAGTACTTGGTGACGTTGGCACCGACCGTGGCGATTACGGCAAACGACCCGTCGGGCTCGAGTTTGCGCTCGATGCGGAAGCCGGTCTCGTCGTTCGAGTCGTCGGTCCAGGCCAGGTCGATCCGCTGATGATCGATGGCCGTCGCTGTGAGGTCTCCCGGCGGCGCCGGTGACACACTGGTTGTGGCGGTCGCCTCGTTCGAGTTCTCGGAGTCGCCGATCGCGTTGAAGGCGCGCACGCGGTAGGTGTACGTGGTGCCACCCTCGAGACCGGTGTTGTAGTACTTGGTGACATTGGCGCCGACGGTGGCGATCTGCGCAAAGGCCCCCGACGGTTCCTGCCTACGCTCGATGCGGAAGCCGGTCTCGTCGCTCGAATGGTCGGTCCAGGTGAGGTCGATCCGATCGCCGCTCACCGCCGTGGCCACGAGGCTACCGGGCGCGAGGGGCGTCGTCGCGGGTGCCGTCGTAGCGCTGGCCTCGTTCGAGTACTCGGAATCGCCAACCGAGTTGAAGGCTCGCACGCGGTAGGTGTACGTCGTACTGTCCTCGAGGCCGGTGTTGTAGTACCTGGTGACGTTGGCCCCCACGGTGGCGATCAGCGCGTAGGCTGCTGACGGTTCCAATCGCCGCTCGATGCGGAAGCCGGTCTCGTCGCCCGAGTGGTCGGTCCACGTCAGGTCGATCCGCTGATGGTCGATGGCGGTAGCCACGAGATTGCCGGGCACCGCAGGGAGCGTGGCCGTCTCGGTCGTCGCCGTCGCCTCGTTCGAGTACGGCGAGTCACCGCCGGCGTTAAACGCCCGAATTCGGTAGGTGTACGTGGCGCCGTCGTCGAGGCCGGTGTTGTAGTACTTGGTGACGTTGGCGCCGACCGTCGCGATCAGTACGAACGATCCGACAGGCTCCAGTTTGCGCTCAAGGCGGAAGCCAGTCTCGTTGTCCGCATTGTCGGTCCAGGCCAGATCGATCCGCTGGTGGTCTACCGCGGTGGCCGTCAGCGCCGCCGGCGCGATTGGTGGTGCCGGCTTCGTCGTCGCGCTGGCCTCTTTCGCCCAACGCGACTCACCGCCTGTGTTGAAGGCGCGGATCTGGTACGTATAGGTGGTGCCGGGCTCAAGCCCGGCGTCGCTGAACGCTGTCACGTTCGCTGCGGTGGTCGCGATGGTTACGTAGCGCCCATCGACACCCAGCCGCTGAATCTCGAAGCCATCCTCGTCCTTCGATCGGTCCTGCCAAGTCAGATCGATTCGCTGCCAATCGAGCGCCCGTGCTACGAGATACCGGGGAGCGGCGGGTGGCTTGGGCGGAGGGACGGCCGCCCTCGAGATGACGGGGTACAGCTGCATCACCGTGTTCGGCTCGACCGACTGCACCAGCGGGTGCCGTTGCAGGGCGTCCAGGCGGCCCGGTGGAACGACGGCCGAGAAGCCCTTGATGGTGTGCTCGTAGATGTGTCGCAGCCCGAGGCCGTGCGCATTGGCCAGCTGGCGGGCGACAGCACCCGGTTGAGGCGCGTCGTCGCGGAGGATGATGATGTACTGGCCGGGTATTGTCGGGGACCCGGCGGCATGTGCCGTCATCTCCGGTGGTTGATCAGGCTCCGTGGGCTCGATTACCCGCTGTTCCCCGCAGGCGGCAAGGACGGCGGCGATCGCGAGGAAGGGGACGACCAGCCCGTCGTGCCGGGCGGGCCGCGCGATCGTGAGCCGCCCGAGGCCGCACCAACGGCCCGGCCCCCGTGCGACGGGACGTTTCGGAATCGCCGTGCTCATGGTGTCTGATCCTCGTTCCGCGCTCCGCGCGGCCCTGAGAGTCGACCCGGCGCCCCGCGCCGACGGTCGAATGCGCATCCCGGCCCGCGCTCTGCTGCTGGTGTCTTGGCTGCCATACGGGCCGCTCTCCTGCCCGGCACGCTTAGCGCTCATCATGGACGCAACAACCGTGCTCCGAGGCTTGGCGTCTGGTTCGGGGCAATCTGGTGGCAGGGCTGGCTTCTTCACTGTCCCACACATGCGTGAGCGTGCACGCGCCGTAGCACTCGATCGACGCTTGTCGGTTCGTCGCCACGCGAGTGCTGGGCGCGAGGATGCAGGTACTCGCCGAAGCGGGTGGAGTCTGAGGGTGAGGCAGAGCGGAGGCCGCAACGTCAGTGGAGCACGCTTACGGGCGTAGCCGCAGCGAGGTGCGCTACCGGGTCAGCAGCCGGGCTACCTCCTCCTGAGCCTCGAGCAGCCGTGCAATGTCCGCGGCCACCTGCCGGGCGCTGCCAAGTCGCGTGGTGACGCTCCCAATCTCCGCCGTGCCGACCGACAGGCGCAGGAGATCGACGCGTAGCGTCTCCAATGCGGCGACGGCCTGCTGCATTCGCTCCTTGGCGCGATCGCGGAGCCGGCGCACGTCCGCGGCGCGAGCGTTGGCGCCGTGCGGGCACGTCGGGGTGTCGCCGGACGCCGCCTCGATCGCCGTGAGCACCGCGCTACAGTCATCGATGAGTCCCCGCATTCGGTGGGCATCGTCCTCGAGGCCCGCGACGACCTCCTGCAGATCGGGCAGTGCGCGTTGTGCCTCCGGGGGCAGGGCATCGTACAGCCCGAGCACGGCTGCGCCAAGTGCGACTTCCGTGGGACGTGCCGTCAGCGCGGTCGATGGCAAGGCAACCCGCTTGATGCCGATGCCGGCGATTCGGAAGAGCCACTCGCCGATCGTGCCCTTCCACAGTCTCCAGCGCTGTCGCGCCTTCTTGTCGGAGCGCTTGACCGCCCGTACGCCGGCGATGGCTCCCACCGCACCAGCCGCGATACTGCCCACGATGAACGTTGCGGAGTAGGGCAGGACCATCGTGGCAACGCCGGCCGAAAGGGCAAGAGCGACGGCGAGCCCTCCGTAGGCGAGCCGGCGCAGGCGTGCGCCATCCTCGCGGTAGCGCTCCCCGTATAGATAGGCGAGCTCTTCCTGCCGGGCCTCGATGTCCTGCAGCAGCGCCTGCACCACATCATCCCGTCCGTACCCCGCGCGCAGCACGCGGCGGATGCGCGGGAGGAGCAGCCCGAGAGACACCGAGGCCACCCCACCTACGATGAGAAGCGGGGCGACGCTCCCGAGCAGCACGGACGGACTGGGGTAAACGAAGACGGACGCCACCGTCGGTGTGAGCCAGACCCCGAGCATCACGTAGACCCAGAACGGCGACCTGGTTCCACGTCGCTTCAGCTCGTCGACGAAGTGCCGCACCGGAACCGGCGCGTGCCGTCGCTCCTCGAGGGCGGCGCCGAGTCGCTCTGCGAGATCGGCGGCGGACTCGACACGATCGTCGACGGCTTTTGCAAGGCATCGATCGATCACGTCGCCGAGCTTCGCGGGTACGCCGGGCGCCACAGTCTGGAGCCGACTCGGCGGCGTACTGAGATGGTGCGCCATGGCCTCGGCCGGTGTGCCTGACGGGAACGGATACCGTCCGGAAAGCGTGTAGAAGGCTACCAGGCCGAAGGAGTAGAGATCGCTCCGGCCATCGACTTCGCCTCCGCGAACCTGCTCGGGGCTCATGAACTCCGGCGTGCCCATGACGCGATCCGGATCGTCCCGGTCGGACGCCCGTCCGGCAACGGCGATTCCGAAATCCGTGACGAGGACCCGGTCGGTTCCACGCTCGAGCATGATGTTGTCCGGCTTGATGTCGCGGTGCACGATCCCTTGGCTGTGGGCGTGCGCCAGCGCCCAGGCGATCTGACGCAGCAGCCGAACAGCTTCGCGTACCGGAGGCGGCCCCCCCGAGGCAATCCGCTCCGTCAGTGTCTGCCCCTCGATGTACGCCATGACGAAGAACACGAGGTCCCCGTGCTCCTCGACGGCGTGGATCGGCACGATGTTCGGGTGCGAGAGGCGAGCGGCGGTGCGCGCTTCGTTCAGGAACCGCTCACGCAACACCGGCCGTCTCGCGAGGTGGGGCGGAAAAAGCTTGATCGCCACGGGTCGATCGAGCGCGACGTCCCGCGCCAAGGCCACGATGCCCATCCCCCCCCGACCAATCTCATGGTCGACGGAGTACCGGCCCGCAACGGCTTCTTGAAGATCGAGCAGATCTGGGCAGGACCGGACGTCGCGCATGCGATACGATCGCACTCTACGAGCCACCGGGCAACGTAGGGGCGGACGCTCGCTGAGGGAGGAAGCCCCGCCCAGATCGGCAGCCAGCGCG
>JBDHDN010000058.1:0-3556 GCA_039591485.1 Gemmatimonadota bacterium | reverse complement strand
GGGCATCGGTCGCCCCGCCAGGACGCAAAAAAAATGAGGCGACCCACGCACCCGGAGGTGGTGGGCCGCCTCGCGCGCTGGCTACCCGGAGTCAGGGGATTCACTCCCGCTGTTCTCCTCCCTGTCGCCACCGCATGGACTGCTCCGCCCGCGGTAGGGCGCACAGGAGCTCCGGCTTCCATCCCCAAGCGGTCTGGCCTGACCGCAAGGTTCGCCAATGCGGGCGCTGCGAGTCAATCGGGTCGCGGACCGACTTCTCACACTGCACGCCGAGACGCCACATCGGCGTGGACGGGGCACGCGACTGGCCCCATCTGCCCTGGAGAGGTGATCACCCGGATCGTCGGACGCCCGAGCCCTTGATTTGCGTCGGCGCCCTCCCCGGAATTCCCTCCGAGAGCCGGTCACAAGAGGCGTAGCCAAGACTTATGGGGTCCCAGCCCTTCCCTCAAGTAACTGATTGCAACTTACGATTGCTGGAGAATCCCGCAAGCGCCGAATTTTCTTCGGCTTACGACATCCGATGTGCATCTGAATGTGGAATGCAGGGAGCGAAATCTTTGGGTAGATCCGCTGGTTTCCACTGAATGTGGATGTGTGCAGAAACCGAGAGCACATGCGGTCCACACGCCCGAGGCGGTGTCCAGATGCCCGAACAAACGCCGATGCACTTCAGTAGTACCGCAGTAGGTTCGGGACTCCGATTGAGACAATCGCTAGCAGGGAACGCCTTGTCGAGGAACCCTGAACATGGTAGCCCAGACATTATGGGCGACCATGGCGTTATCGGCTCTTGTTCGGCACGCGATGCCAGGTGTGGATGACAGTGGCAGTTGAGAGATCAAGAAATGCGGCCCTTTCCGACTTTTCCACCGAATGTGGGGAGTGTGTCAAACCTGAAAGCACAGGGTTTCCACATGCCAAAATGGCTGTTCACATGACGGAACGACATTCCAGGGCGGTAATCCTGGACGCGAAAGCCTCTGGTGCTGCCTACCGGTGGTTTGGAGGAAGCGTGATGTTTGCGGCTCGGGCAAAGCCTGCGACGCCGGCGTCCACCGACGCGAGACCCCGATGGATCTGACTGGTGCGGTCGGGTCCCCACGCTTTGAGTGAATCCGCCCATTGGCCCGGTCCCGCAGGACCGAGCCCCTGCTCACATTCCGTCTGAAGCACGGAGTCGGTCGAGCGCATGGCTGCGAGCAACTCGCCATGCGCGGCGACGAGTTTCTCGTGAGCACTCGGCGGTAGCTGGAGCAGCTGCGTCGCCTGCGCAACGGCCACACGCAGTCCTGCGCACGACTGCGTGAGCCGCCTCACGCGACCGACTACCGTCTGCTCCCCTGCCATCGGGAGATCCCGTCGAAACTGCGCGATACTGCCGCGCACGCGTTCCGTCGAATCGCGCAGCATCCGGAGGGCACGCACGTGGACGCTCGTCGTATCTGCGGTGGGCTGCTATGCACTCAAGGGCGTCGAGGAAGCCACGACGGCCAGTAGGCCCGCGACGGCGCGACTACGATCAGTGGTCTCACGTGCCGACTCCGACCTCCTGGTAGACGTACGGCCGAGAACCCACCGTCGGCGTGAACAGCACGCCTGCACCGCTCGTCGCGAACCAGCCGGCGAGCATGAGATTGGAAATGCCCTCAGCCGGCTCCTCGAAGACAGTCGCCAACCAGCGGCGGACATGCAACAGCTCCGGCGCCCGGCGCGAGAGCATCGACAGGACCCCGCCCACACCTTGGGTCGCGCGCAGGAAGTGTGCAATGGCGTGGGCACGCTGCACGAACTCGAAGGCGCGCACGCCCGGCTCGTCATACAGCAGTGATCCCTCGTACGGCTCGGCAGGTGGAGCATCCATGCGCGGACCCATGTACACGAACCGCCGACGTCCGTCGTGCCGGCGTTCCACCACGGCAGCAGCGTACTCACCGCCGAGCCGCGCGGCGTGGATCAGGTCGGTATCGCCGAGGATGCCCACCGTGACCGTCCACTCGAGCGTGGCGAGCGCACTGTGCAGGGGACAGCCCATTTGCTCTTCGAACGCGAGGAGGCGCGGGGCCTCGCCAGCGCTCTGAAAGAACATCGCCAGGGCAGTTGCCCGGTCGGCGAAGCTGCGCGTCGAGCGCGTCACGGCAGGTGTCGTCATGAGCGTTTCAAGATAACGCTACCCCGTAGGCCGGCCAAAGATACCCCGGCTGACCCAGCTGTACCTTGCCTCGTGAGCGGTGTAGACTGTTCGAGGGAGACCAACGAGAAAGGCCATGGAGTTCATGCGTCCGCCCTGCCCTCTACCAGCTGTCGCACTTGCGGCTGCGCTCGCGCTGCTCACCTTCGGTCCCCAGGGCCACCCAATCCTGAAGCGGTGGGTAGGAACGCACGAGGGGCGGCCGCTCGTCCTCGACTTTTACGGCGATACGATGCTGGTTGTGAACGACGAGTATCTGACGGGATACCGGCTCACGGACCGCACGCTGACCGTCTTCGGCGACACGTCGTTCACCGTCAGCTACTGGTTTGCGCTTGACCGCATGATGATCGAGACCGAGAACGACGTGCTCATCACCATGGCAGAGCAGGATCTCCTCGCCCGCCCGATGTTCGGCCGGTGGGCCGGATCGGGTTTCTCGTCGGGCCAACGTATTGAGCTCTACCTGGGACGTGGCGGAGTCGCTCGCTGGCGACGAGTACCGGGTGGCGGATGGACCGACGGGGAATGGGACCGGAGCTCGCGCACCATCACGTTGACTTGGATGCCGGATTCGACAACCTGGATTGCCCAGTACGATCCGCTGGGATCGGCACTGCTGTTCCAGGAAGGTGGCATCGATGACGAGACGGTCGTCCTTTGGCACACGCTTCGCTGATCAGCGTCGCGTTCGCCGGGCGACGGTGCCCGGTCGGGCGCTAGCGGCGGGTCGCTCTCTTCGCCGACTTCTTGACCGGCCGCCCAGTCGGTTTCTTCGCAGCACCGCCACCGAGCTTTCCGGCCGTCTTCCTTGCAGGACTACCTGCTGGAGCTCGCCGCGCAGCGCCCGGCCTAGCCGGTTTCTTTGCTGCCGAGGGTCTTGCCCGCACTGAAGGTGCCGGCTTCCGCTTCGCAGCGGGAGGAGACTTGCGGCCGCGCCCTTTTGGCACGGCTGCCTCTACGTCTGCGAGCACACGCTCGCCCTCGCCGGATTGGATGAGCCCCCGGCGCACCGCGTACTGGACCAGCTCGTTCGCATACTCGTGACTGAACTCTTCGACGCCGGCTCCTGCGCGAATCATACCCACAAGTGCATCCGCCACCGGATTCCGGAGGACGTTGACGATCCCCGGAACGGATTCGAGGAGGGCCGAAATCTGGGAACCGCCGAGCTCGCGAGCCATCGAAGTCCTTGTTGGAGTGTCGGCTGGCAAGCTAGTCAGCCCGGAGGACGGCGTCAAGCCGAGCGCCTGGAGGCCGAACAAGTCATAAGCTGTTGCTAATAAAAGACTAAGAACGACTTGCCGGCGACTCGTCGTCTCCCGTGGCTACGGCCCGGTGCCGCTCTCGGAGTCGCCGCGATCG
>JBDHDN010000057.1:0-13035 GCA_039591485.1 Gemmatimonadota bacterium | reverse complement strand
GGT
Source organism: Gemmatimonadota bacterium (assembly GCA_039591485.1). Classification (GTDB taxonomy): domain Bacteria; phylum Gemmatimonadota; class Gemmatimonadetes; order Gemmatimonadales; family GWC2-71-9; genus JAOTVV01. The sequence continues at coordinate 13,032 of JBDHDN010000057.1, read as the reverse complement.
GGGAAGGGTGAAGTGGTCGGGGACTTCCTGTTCCGCGACTACGCCTCGTTCCAGTTCGACGGCGGCCTGTGGGGTCTCCTGCGGGTGTGTGACACGAACGATGGCGCGGGCAACCGCGGCGACAAGGAATGCCTGACCGATAGCTCGGGTACTCCGTAGGGAAGCACGGTGGTGGGTCGCGCGGGGGCCTCGCCTCCGTCGCGGCCCGCCGCCGACAAAGCGAGCGCGCGTCCTCAGAGCGGACGCGAAAGGTTGAACACGCGGGTTTGAGGGAGCCTGCGGGTGATTCCCTCAGTCGGCCGCCCCATGGGTGTCCGATCCACCCGCTGCCACAGCCTGGCCTCGCGCCAGGCTGTGTGTTCTTACAGAGGTTCTGTCGGAGCGAGGTGCGTTGTGCGATTCGGTCGAGCGATTGTGGTAACAGCTGCTGCGGTGTTGGTCCTTGCATCGGGTCTGGCTGCGCAGCATGAAGGACACGGTGAGCATCATGCCTCGAGGCCGCCGGCCTCGGCGGCGGACACGGCGATCGGGACCCCGATCGTCACCAAGTCCATCGTGCAGAACGGCGTCCACGTGGAGCTCACGCTGGCAAGGCCCGCGATCAGTCAGTCGCAGGCCGCGGAGCTCCTCGAAGGTGAGGATGTCCGCGTCCGGTTCGCGTTCACGGATAGCGCCACCGGTGCGCCGCTGAGCGGGATTGCACCGACCGGATGGATCGCCGGTCGCGAGGCCGGTGGCGTCGTCACCGAGTACGCGGCGTGCCGTGACAAGATCCAGTCGTATCTGCGCGGCACTCTCCAGATCCGCCCGGCGGTGGATCTCAACAGCTCGTACGTCCTGGCGCTCACCGCCGGCAACGCGGTCGCGGTATACGACCCGATCGTGGGATTCAACATCAGCAAGCTCTACGCAGCAACGCCTCTCGGCAGTGAAGGGGAAGATTGGGCGTTATCGCCGGACAACGAGCGGTTGTTCGTCACCATGCCGCAGGTCAACACGGTGGCGGTCGTGAATACGAGCATGTGGCGGGTCCAGATGAACGTGCCGGTCGGACTTCGGCCCATGCGGGTCGCGTTCCAACCGGACGGCCGGTACGTGTGGGTGGTAAACGGTGGTCCCGGCGGAAGTGCGCCCGGGGTGACCGTGATCGACCCCGTGTCCATGGCGCCGATCCAGCACATCCCCACGGGGGCCGACGCCCACGAGATCGCGTTCAGCGCGGACAGTCGGTACGCGTTCGTGGCGAACCGCGGGAGCGGCACCGTCTCCACCGTCGATATCCGCAGCTTCGAGCCGGTGGGTGAGCTGCGTACTGGGGCGAGCCCGACGGGGCTCGCGTGGGCGGAGGCTGGTGACGCCCTGTACGTGACCGACGAGAGCGACGGCTCCATCGCGGTGCTCGATCCGGTGGGTGGCACGGTCACGGCGCGCCTGGCGGGCAAGCCCGGGGTGCGAACCGTGGCATTCGGGCCCGGGGGTCGCTGGGGCTTTGCGCCCAACCCGCTCGCAGACGAGGTGTACATCATCGACGCCACGCTTGCCGAGATCATCGACGTGCTGCCGTTCGGAACGGCGCCGGATCAAGTGGCGTTTACCGAGAACTTCGCGTATGTCCGCGCGAGCGGATCACCCGACGTGGTGATGATCCCGTTCGACGTGCTGGCGGCTGAAGGCAAGGCGAAGGTGATGCCGTTCGAGACGGGGCGCCAGGCGCCGGTCAAGTACGGGAGCGAAGCCACGGCGGCAGCGATCGCCCCGGCCGCGCACCATATGGCGGACGCCGTGTACGTGCCGAATCCGGCCGAGAAGTCGATCTACCTCTACCACTACATGATGAGCATGCCCATGCCGGCGGGCCCGGTGGACACCTACCCCTTCGAGCCCAAGGCGACGCTCGTAGTGGACAGAGCGCTGCGTGAGACGACACCCGGCGTGTTCCAGACGACCGTCAAGGTGCCGGCAGCCGGAGAGTGGGATGTCGTATTCCTGTCGAGCGAGCCGCGCGTCATCAACTGCTTCGATTTCTCGGTGGCCGAGAACCCGGTGATCGAGATGGAGAGGAAGCTGCGGCTCCGCCTGAGCCAGGAGCCGGCGGAGCGAGCGCTGCCGGTCGGCGAGGAAGCCGAACTGCGATTCCGCCTCGCGCATCACGACAGTGACGAGCCCGTGGTTGGACTCGAGGATCTGTGGGTCTGGGTGTTCTCGAGCAGGGGCTGGAGTTCGCGGAAGCTTGCGACGCACGTCGCGGATGGCGTCTACCGTGTGGATCTCACGCTGCCGAGGTACGGCAGCTACAACCTGATCGTCGCGACGCAGACACTCGATCTGGGCTTCGAAGACACGTTCCCCTTGGTCGTGCGCGCGGTGGAGGCGCCGGCGCCGTGAGCACCCGCGGGTTCCGTAGCTCGCGTGCCGCGGCAGGGCTGAACCGGAGCGTTGGGCGATGACAGGTACTTGTGCATCCGCGAGGACGAGTGGCCATGCGAGCGACGACTGAGCAGCACCTGAAGGACTTGGGAGCGATCGCTCGGCTCAGTGAGGCACTCTCGGCCGAGTACCTCGAAGAGCATCAACTGCTCCCGATCGCGCGGGCGAACGGCACCGTGATCGTGGCGCACGGCAAGACTCCCGATCCACAGGCGCTCGCCGAGCTGGCACGGTTGTTCGACGCGCGGGTCGAGCTGGTGCAGGTACCGGAGGAGGAGCTGCTCACCGGGGTGCGGCGGGTCTACGGCAACGATGGAGCGACCGCCGCGGAGTTCATCGCCACCCAAGAGTGGGGGGTGTCGGCGCTCGCGAGTGAGGAGCTCGTTGATCACGATCTGGCAGGTCTCGCCAACCAGCCGCCGGTGATCAGGCTCGTCAATCTCCTCCTGGCGGAGGCCGCCCAGGCGGAGGCGAGTGACGTGCACGTCGAGGCGGAAGGCACGGCGCTCAAGGTGCGATACCGAATCGACGGAGTGCTGCAGGATGCCCCGTCACCGCCGCCCCACCTCAGGGCTGCCATCGTGAGTCGGCTGAAGATCATGGCGGAGCTGGATATCGCGGAACGGCGGCTGCCGCAAGACGGCAGGGTGCGTCTCCGAGTCGAGGGGCGGCAACTCAACGTGCGTGTGAGCACGCTGCCCACCCTCCACGGTGAGAGCGTCGTGCTGCGACTGCTGGATGCGCAGAAGCAGCGGCTGCAGCTGGATGCGTTAGGTCTCGGGGACGACACCTTGGAAGCCGTACTCCAGCTCGCAAGCCGTCCCCAGGGTGTGCTGCTGTCGACCGGCCCGACGGGGAGCGGGAAGACAACCGCGCTCTATGCACTGCTCGATCGGGTGCAGACCGGCCGTGAGAAGATCATCTCGGTAGAGGATCCGGTCGAGTACGAGTTCCCCGGTGTGGCGCAAGTGCAGGTGCGTGCCAAGGGTGGGCTCACATTTGCCCGCGCGCTGCGGTCCATCCTGCGTCAGGATCCCGATGTCCTCCTGGTGGGAGAAATGCGCGATCCGGAGACCGCGGAGATCTGCGTGCAAGCCGCACTGACCGGTCACTTGGTGCTGTCCACGCTCCACACCAACGATGCTCCGTCGGCGCTGACGCGCCTCTTGGATCTCGGGGTGCCCGACTACCTGGTGACGAGCACCGTCGAGGCAGTGCTGGCGCAGCGTTTGGTGCGCAAGCCGTGTGCGGAGTGCTCGGCGTTGCGGCGAATTGAGTCGTCGCTACGACGCCAGCTGGAAGCGGACGGATGCACGGTGCGGCGAGAGCGATGGGGCAAAGGCTGCGCTGCGTGCCGGGGAACGGGATATCGAGGACGTACCGGCATCTACGAGCTGTTGCTGATGGATGAAGACATCCGGAGCGAGGTCATGCGTCGGCAGGGGTCGGGTACGCTCCGCCGCATCGCCTTGGAGAAGGGCATGCGTCCGTTGCGGACCGATGGCTGGCGTCAAGTGGCGAAGGGGATGACGACGGTCGCCGAAGTCATCAGAGCCACGGCGGTATGAGGAGCGACAGCGGACTGCGTCGCGCAGAACAGGAAGAGATCGGAGGCGATGTGAGCTACAGCAATCGCATGGAACACGGCTTCACGCTCATCGAGATCATGGTCGTCATCCTCGTGATCGGGATGCTGGCCGCTTTGGTCGCTCCCAACGTCTTCAGAAACGTCGGCTCGGCCAAGGAAGCAGCGGCCCGGTCGCAGATCGAGCTCTTGGGGGCTGCACTCGATGCCTATCGACTCGACAATGACAGGTATCCGGTGACGGCGCAGGGTCTGGAGGCGCTCCGTCGGGAGCCGCTGAGTTCGCCGCAGCCGCGCAACTGGAGGGGACCGTATCTCCGGAAGGAAGTGCCGCTCGATCCGTGGAATCGCGAGTATGTCTTCCGGAGTCCCGGAACGGCGAACCCCTGGAGCTACGATCTCGTGAGCTACGGCAGGGATGGCCGTGAGGGTGGTGAGGGTGAGGACGCTGACGTGACCAGCTGGAACTGAGTCGATGCCGCATTACGCCTACCGAGCCGCGACACTGGAGGGGCAGACGCTGCGAGGCGTCGTGGACGTGGCGTCGGCAGCCGAGCTGGAGCGGGATCTGAGCGCTCGCGGACTGCTGCTGCTGGAGGCGGCGCCGACTCGGGCGCCGAACCGACAGGCCACGAGCCGGTTCCGACGCCGTCGGGCCGATGTCGTGGAGGCAATCCGCTACCTGGCATCGCTGTTGGAAGCGGGTTTCCCGCTCGATCGGGCGCTCGGAACCGTGACCAAAGTGGTGAGGAGAGCCGACGTCGCGGGAGCGCTTGACACCGTCAGGGAACGCGTGCGCTCCGGTGCACCGCTGGCTGACGCGCTCGCCGAGCAGCCCACGGTCTTTCCGAGGCTTGCGTTTGGCATGGCGCGCGCCGGGGAGCAGGGTGGACACTTGCCCCAGGCTCTCAAGGATCTGGCCGAGCACCTCGAGCGCGAGGAGCGGCTCCGCTCCGAGGTCGTCTCGGCGTTGTTCTACCCGGTGTTGGTCGCGGTCACTGGAAGCGCGGCGGTCCTGGCCCTGGTGCTCTATGTGCTCCCGCGCTTCGTGGATGTCTTGGGAGACATGGGTGCCGCGCTTCCGCGGTCGACTGCGATACTGCTGGCGACCGGTGCGTTCTTCGGCCGATGGTGGTTGCTGCTGGTGCCGGTGGCGGTCGCGGTTACCGCGGTCGGCGCGGCCTACCGCCGTTCGGAGGGGGGAAGGGAAGCGACGGATACTCTGCTGCTACGTGTGCCGGTCGTCGGAGCACTCAGGCAGCAGTCGGCTGCTGCGCGACTGGGGCGATCGCTGTCGACGCTGCTCAAGAGCGGGCTCCCCATCCTTCCCTCACTGGACATGGCTGCGCACTCGCTGACCGATGCCGCGGTGGCCCGCGAAGTGCATCGAGCGCGAGAGGAAGTGCGTGCCGGGGCTCGACTGGCGCCTGCACTCAGCAGAGGAACCCAGTTCCCGTACCTGTTTCTCCAGATGGTCGAGATCGGTGAGGAGGGTGGGCTCTTGCCAGAGATGCTGGAGCGCGCCGCAACGGCGGCTGAGCAGGAATTGCAGCGCGGGCTGGACCGACTGGTGCGACTGATCGAGCCCGTCATGATCATCGTATTCGGCGGGGCTGCCGGCTTCGTCGCGCTCTCACTGCTGCAAGCGATCTACGGCATTCGGTTGGACGCGTTGTGAATGCCTCGACTCGACCCGATTCGTCGAGAGACGAACAGCTCGACCTCATCGAGCAGGCGCTCGCGCCGCGCACTGGCACTGCCGCGGCAGCTGCGATGAACACCGTCTCGGCCTTGTCGGCACGTGCGCGCGTGTCCCGCGCGATCCGCCACGCCGCCCGGTCGCTCGTGCGCCTCCGCGGAGAGCGGAAACACAGGTACGTGGGGCTGGCCATCGGTCGCGATCGGATTGTGGCGGTGGAGCTCGTGCACGGCGCCCTGGGGGCGCGCCCGGGGAGAGTGCACGTCCGTCCGCTCGATCCGCCGCCAGACAATGGCACGTGGCCGGACTTGACGGAGGCCGTCGTGGAGCTGCTGCAAACCCTCGGTGCGCAGCGGGCGACGGCCAGCATTGCGTTGCTCCGGCCACTGGCGCAGTCCAAGGTCATTGCCGTGCCGCCGCTCCGGCGCCGCGACCTGCGATCACTGGTGTCGCGCAACGCGCGTCGGTATTTCATCACCGCTGCGGAGCCCGTGATCACTGATGTGCAGCGATGGGGGATGAGCCGCGCCGGCAAGCCGACCCCTGCGGTGGCAGCGTGTGCGGATGCACGAGTGGTCGATGTGATCCACCGGAGCGTGGCTCAGGCAGGTCTCCATGTCGACTTCATCACCGCAGCTCCGCTTGCACTGGCGGAGTTGATCCGCCGGCGGGTCCCGCAGGTGCGCCGAGGGCCGGCGGTGGTCACGGTTGCGTCGCCCGGCTGGTGTGAGGGCATCGCCATGACGCTCGGCAGGCCGAGCGCATTCGAACCGTGGCCTGACCGTACAGGGACCGAGGTGTCGCCGTTCGCAGCCCGAATGTCCCGAGCCGCTGCCGGTAGGGCCGGCACCGAGGACGCCGCCCCAACGGTGGTGTTGGTGGCCTCGAGCGAAGAACGGGATGGCGTCGAGGAGCATCTTCGGCGGGAGTTGGGCGAGGAGGTGATCCACCTTCCGGATGCGCTGTCGGATCTGGATCCGGAGGCGGTGGCAGCCTTCGGCGCTGCAGTCATGCGGGAAGACGCGCCGGCGTTGTTGCCGGGACCGCTGCGGCGGGAGCAGCGGCAGCGTGAGACGAAGCGAATGGCAGTGCTGGCCGTAGCGGCCGTCGTCCTGCTGTGTGTCGCCGCGGGGACCCGCCTGTGGGACCTGCGCCGCGAGTTGGAAGCCGTGACGGTATCGCGACAGGTGCTTGCTCCCCGCGTCGCCGAGGTGGTCGAACTCCGTCGGGCGCTCAGCATGGTCGACGCGGTCGTCGACGGTATGGCACAGGTCGAGGCGAGCGCCGTGCATTGGACGCCGGTGGTCGCGGCGCTGGCTGAAGCACTGCCCGATTCGGCCTATCTGATCTCCATGAGCGCCGATGGAGCCGAGTTGCAGCTGGCCGGTGTGGCGAAGGCCGCGTCGGTCATCGTCCCGGCACTCGAGGCATCGCCGCTGTTGCGGGAGGTGTCGCTCACTGCCGCGCGGCGGGGGAGCGGCCCGCAGGCCGGCGAGCAGTTCGACGTCGGGTTGGCTCTGGAACGGCCCCAGGGAGGGGGGGGCTGATTCGTGAACCTCGCGAAGCTCTCCTCCCGTGATCGGCGTGCCGTGCTTCTCGGTGCGGTAGTCCTGGCGTCCGGTGTGGCTTGGGCGGCGATCGTCAAGCCGTACCTCCGGACCGTACGGGAGGTGTCGGTGCGATTGGCCGCGGAGCGTGAGCTCTTGGATCGTGAGATGCGGCTGCTGGCCGCGGCGGCGGATTACCCCGCAGCCGTCGAGCAGTCCGGAGCCCGCCTGCTCGATGTCGCTCCGCGGCTGTTCGGCGGGGAAAACCACACGGTGGCGAGTGCCGGCGTGATCCGGTATGTGCAGGAGGGGGCCGCCACAGGGCCCGCGTTGCTCACTCGGCTAGAGCCGCTGCCGGCAGAGGACGAAGGTGAGGGCTTGGTCGGGCTGCCGCTCAGGGTGGAAGGCGAGACCGATCTCGAAGGACTGCTGACCCTGCTGCATCTGCTCGATGCCGGTCCCAAGCTGGTCCGGGTCGAGGATCTCCGCGTGCAAGGGAGGCGGGCCGTCACGGGAGATGGCCCGGAGGTCCTCGACTTCGAGTTCGTGGTACGCGGTTTCGCATTGCCGGACTCCGGCACGCCGGATGCTGGCAATGCCGAGATACAGGAGGGGAGGCGATGATGCGGGTGTGGCGCTGGGGCGCATCGGCGCAGCTCGCCTTGACCGCGGTCGGCGCTTGCTGCCTGGTGGTCGTGGTGTCCGCGGTGCAGGCCGTACGCGTCGAGCCGCTGCCGGCGGTCTCCGATGCAGCTCCGGCGGAGTCACTCGATGCCAAGGTTCAGGAGCGGCGTCAGGCGGCGCCGGAATCGATCGTGTTCGCGGCGGTGGCCAGAGATCCGTTCCGGGTCGAGCGGACGCGCCCGGCAATGCGGTATCGGCTGCCGGGCGACCGGATCCCGACCAGGCAACCCGCCACGATTCGGCGCCAGCGCGTGCCGGTGATCGATCTCGTCGGCATCGCCGTGATGTCGGATGGAGAAGCGCTGGCTGCGCTTCAGGTGCGCGGCCGTTCGCCCCGACTGGTACGGGTGGGGGAGACAATCGAGGGGCTGGAGTTGGTGCTGGTGGACTCGGTGTCGGCGACCCTCGCCGGATCAGACACGACGATCGTCTTGCGGATGCAAGGACGGTCGGGGGGAGCAGAGGAACCATGATTCGTCGCAGCGGATTGCTCGTCGTCGCCCTCCTGGCAGCGGCAGGTCCCGGACTCGCCGCTCAGGAGGAGCAGCTTCGGGTCGTCAACTTCGATTTCCAGGGGGCGGACCTGCGGCTCGTGATCAGCGCGCTCGCGGAAGCGGCTGACCTGAACATCGTTCACGGGGAGCTTCCCGACCGGCCGGTCACACTCCGCGTCAACCGAGCCGTCCCAGTGTCCGAGGTGCGGCGGATGCTGGAGAGTGTGGCGATGGCGAACGGGCTGGAGTTGTTCGAGGAGAACGGCCTGCTCAGGATCGAGGTCGTGGCGCCGCCGGAGGAAGTGTTCGATCCGGGCGCAGGCGGATTGGCGGGCGGAGTCGGCGAGCAGGGGAGGAGACTGTTCGTCCACCATCTCAAGCATGCGCGCGCGAGCCAGGTGGTACAAACGCTGCGGCAGTTGTTCAGACTCGAGGGCGGCTCATACGAAGCGGAGAGCTTTGGGACCCAAGCCCTGTCCGATGCGTTGCGGCAGCAGCGGCAGGTCCCGTATCAGGAGGTCGAGCGCCTGCGTGCTGGCGAGACCGGCGTGCAGCAGGGTGCGATCGGCGGCGAGCAAGCGGGCATCGCCATGGATCTCCTGCAGGTCGCGGAGATCGTCGAGGATCCGCTGAGCAATGCCATCCTGATCCTGGCGACACCGGCTGACTACGCGATCATCCAGGGCGCGATTCAGGCCATCGACACACGGCCGCTCCAGGTGCTCATCGAGGTCCTGATTGCCGAGGTGAGGCGGAACCGCAACTTCGATCTCGGCGTCGACATCAATGTCCCGCTGCAGGGTGACAACCCGCAGGTCGGATTCTCACTGACGGGCTTGTCGGCCGGAGACGTCGCGCTCCAGCTCCTCGGGCTCGGAGGCTTCAACGCCGACGTGGTGGTGCGGGCACTCTCCGCGGTCGGTGACGTGACGATTCTCTCCCGCCCCGTGTTGCTGGCGCAGAACAACATGGAGGCGCGCATTCTCGTGGGTGATCAGCGACCCTTCATCCAGGTGTTCAGGGCACTGCCCACGGACGCGGCAGTCCGCGACCAGGTAGTGCAGTACCAGAGCGTCGGCACCCAGCTCACGATTCGACCGACCATCAACGCTGACGGGTACATCAACCTGGCCGTGCAACAGGAAGTGAGCACCGCGACATCCGAGATTCAGTTCGGGGCGCCGGTGATCAACACGAGGGAGGCATCGACCGAGTTGCTGGTCAAGGACGGTCAGACGGTCGTGCTGGGCGGTCTGATCGACCATCAGCGGCAAAAGACGTACAGCGGCGTCCCGATCCTGCAAGAAATCCCGATTCTCGGCTACCTGTTCCGCTCGACTAGGGAACAGACGATCCAGAACGAGCTTCTACTGCTCGTGACCACCCACGTCATCCACACGGACGACGAGCTGGAGGAGACGACTCGCCTGCTCCGGGAAAGTATGCCCAAGATGAACGAGCGGCTGCCGACGGAGATTCCCCTGATTCAGGGTATTGGCGAGCTGCCGGACTCGGTTGCGCTTCCGGTGAGGCCTGAGCCCTGAGACTCTCTCGGTGATGCGATCCACCGTCACAACAGGGCGTGCCGGTTTCACCCTGATTGAAACCGTGGTGATCCTGACGATGCTCGGGATCGTCGCTGCCGTGACGGTGCCGAGTCTCGCCCGCACGCTGCGCGACGGGGCGGATGCGACGACCCGCGACATCGTTTCCCTCCTCGGGACTGCCCGAGAAGCGGCGGCGACGCGGGGAGTGCAAACCAGCGCCGCGATCGAGCTCGCAACGGGCGCCTACTGGGTCGTGACGAGACCTGCGGGCACGGGAGCGGCTGACACGATTCGACAGGGGCGATTCGGTCTCCCTCCAGCAATCCGGCTCAGCGGGGGCGACCAGGGTTGGGTCGTCACGGTGTTCGATCCCCTTGGTCGCTCACGAGGCGGTACGCTCTTTGTCTCGGAGGGTCAGCATGTCCGTGCGATTACGACAGATCCCTGGACCGGCTCGATCGACGTGGTACGACACTGAGCGCGGCTTCACGCTTGTTGAAGCTGTCGTCTCGCTGTTCATCGCGTCCCTGGCGATCGTGGTGATGGTGCAGGCGAGCGCCCGGACGCTGCGAAGCCAGGCGGCGGCGGAGCGGCACGTCGAGGCAGTAGCGGTGGCCGATGCTCGGCTCGACGCGATCCTGCTGCTGCCAGAGGATTCCCTAGAGGAGTACGCGGACGGCCGTTCCGGCGAGGTCCTGCTCGGCCGCCGGGGCTATGTATGGCGCGCGACGGTCCTGCGGGAGGGGGACACTCGGCTGTGGCGCGCGAACGTCTCGGTCGAGTGGGGCGACGGGGATTTCGGTGTGGAGACGGTGTTCTTCCGGCGCGGCGACGACCGATTGAGGCGGTTGCAGTGACCGTGAGATCTCGGGCGTCAGGCTTCACCCTCGTCGAGCTGCTCGTCGCGCTGGTCGTCGCCGGCGTCGCGGTGGCCATCGGATACGCGGGGCTGGCGCAGCTTTCCGATGCCGCAGCACTGTCCCGGGCCTCCTCCAGGTCTGTGATCTCGTCGGCCAGTGCACGTTCGGAGCTGCGCACGTGGCTTTCGTCTGCTACGCTCATGGACGGAACCCACACCTTTCGCGGCGTGCATGGGACGATTGGTCCGGTCCACGCAGACGAGCTGACAATGGCTGTCTCAACAGGTGGCAGCCTGCGGCGTGGGCCCCACAGGCTCCGTCTCTGGTTGGATGTGGATCCTCTGACGACGCAAGAGGGGCCCGTCGTCGAACTCGTGCCGATCGGTCACGGCGGCCCGGGGCCCCCGGATACGCTCGAGCTCGCACCGTCGGCTCGCGGTCTTGCTCTGCGATACCTGGTAACCGTAGACGGCAGGGACCGGTGGGTCGACGAATGGACCTCACCGTCCCAACTCCCGCATGCGGTTGAGCTTCGCCTGCTCGAGGTCGAGGCAGCCACGCTCGGGGCCGCTGACGACCGACCGCGTCTGCCGCCCCTGCTCGCCATGCCCGTCACTGTCCGCGTCGAGCTGGAGCGCGAGTGATGCGGTGCCGCAGGACGGACGGCTTCGCGCTGGTGGCGGTGCTCTGGATTCTGGTCGTCGTCGGGGTGGTCGGGGTGACGTTCCAGGTCGGTGCGCGAGCCGAGCGCCGCGCTGCGGCGAACATGCGGGCGGAGAGTCGTGGTCGCTGGGCCGGTCGGGCGGGTCTGGCTCTCGTGCTCAGCCAGATCGACAATACGGTCCACCAAAGTGGACTTGCGTTTGGGCTGCGGGCTGCCGGCGATACGGTGCTGTCGCCCATCGAGTTCGTGTCCGGGGACGTACTCGTCAGTGCGGTTGCGCTCGATGCCCGAGCCCGGCTCAACCTGAACGTGGCGAGCCACCGACAGCTCACGGCGCTGGCGGGGGCCGTAGGCTTGTCGGCAGAGGAAGCTGTCGTCCTGGCTGCATCGATCCTGGATTGGCGCGACGCAGATGACCTTCGCCGGGCCAGGGGTGCGGAAGCACGGGACTACGCGGCAATGCAACCACCGGCACGACCCAAGAATGCGCTCTTCCAGACGGTGGACGAGTTGCTCACCGTGCGGGGCGTCACTCCGGCAGTGTATGCGCGGATCGCTCCCTATGTCACGACCGCGGGAGATGGGCGGGTGAATCTGAACGCCGCTCCGCTCCCCGTGCTCCTCACCGTGTCGGGTATTGACCGAGCAGCAACGGCGGCCATCCTGGCGCGGCGCCGCGCGGGACCGTTTCGAAACCAGTTCGAGGTGCTGGAGTCGCTGCCGAGACGGGTTCGCGATCGGATTCAGGAGAATCTCGGTGCCTTCGCGGACGCAATTGCCTTCAGTCCGCGCGACCTCGAGATCCGTGTGCGGGCAGCAGGACCTGGGTCCCCGCTCGTCACCGAGACACGAGCAATCGTCCGCTTGGATGGAGGATCGGCATGGACGCTGACTGAGGTCGTGGGGCCGTAGGGTGATCGTGAGGGACGATTCCATCATTTATGGTGGTGTCGCAACGGGAGCAAATGCATCACCATTCTGGTTTCGTGACGCTCCGACAGCTGCCCCCCTCGGGCACAAGCGCTTGCCGGCACTGTCTCATAGGTGTCGGAGTAGGGTCGCATCCCACATGCGCGGGACCGCAACGGACAGCGCCGACGTCCACCACGATCGAGACGTCCATCGCGTACGCTCTAAGTCGTTGTAAGGGAATAGCGTGCATTTTGGCTGCCACCACGGACGATGGTGGCTCCACGTAGAGCGTGCCCGACCTGCCGGCGTGCTCCGTCGGACACTCACGCCAACTCTCCTGTCGTAGCTCCCGTTCCCCGCTGAGGTTGCTGTCACGAGCAGTCTGGGCACGCCGTTTGCCCATGACGAAATGCAGCATCGTCTTTCGCGAGCCGATGTTCCCTCCCAGGTGCGCTCCGTACTTGGGTCGTCTACGGGGGTGCCGCAATACTGCCGCCGCGCTGTGGTCGGTGCCGCATGGAGTGGGAATCCCCAGGTCGCCGAGCGTCACCGGCGACGGGCGGCAGTGGTCTCGCAACCCCAACGCCAATCCGGTGAGCTAGCCGGGCTGGCA
>JBDHDN010000056.1:0-13867 GCA_039591485.1 Gemmatimonadota bacterium | reverse complement strand
ACCTCCGCGTGCCGCCGAAGTTCCACTGCTGGGCAAACGTGGACGTGACGCTGAAGCGCCGGAAGACGCGACCGGGTTCGAGCCAGCGGCGGGTGACGCGCATGCCATGGAAGATGCGGTCGGTCTGACTCTGAAAGCCGGCGTCGTTGATCTCGAACCCCGGCGAGTACGCGTAGAAATCGGTTCCGTATACCCAGTTCCCCGATACCTTCCCCAGCTGGACGGACGTGGCGTACCCCGCGAGAGACGTACGGGACGGATCGACCGTGACGTAGTCCTGGTCCGGTCGCTGGAAGTAGCGCGCGGAGGACCGCTGGGTGCGGAGGATCGCGACCGAGTCGCCCCGCACGAGGGAGCCGGCGATCGTCCCACTCACGGCGAACTGGTTGCCGCCGAACCGGTGAAAGAAATCGGCACCGCCCGAGTAGGCTGCCGAGCCCATGGTCGCGAACTCGGGTTCGCTGACGTCGCGGTGGACCATCGTGCCAAGCACACCGATGCCCGTGCCTCCACCGCGAAAATCCCGGCGTAGGCTCGCGACCGTGAAGTTGGTGAGTGGCTCCACCGGCCGCGATTCCGGTTCACTGCCAGGGACCTGCACGCGGGCGTACTCACGTGCGGTGATCGCATCGAGTAGTCCGATCGACCAGCCTGCGGTCCGCCCGGAGAGTTTGCCGGCGCCGATGATCGAGGTCGCGATCGGGTTGTCGATCCACGAAGAATGGTCTGCGCTCGTCGAAGAAGGTCTCGAATGCCGACAGATTGACGACGGCCGGATCGGCCTCCACCTGGCCGAAGTCGGGGTTGATGGTGGCATCGAGTGTGAGGTTGCTCGTCACGCCGTACTTGAGATCGAGCCCGCCCGTAATGCCCTGGGTGCTGCCGTCGTGAAACGGGTTGTCGGGGTCGATGCCTTCCACGAACTCGCTCTGGGTCACGACGTACGGCAAGAGTTCCAAACGGCGCGGCGCCTCGATGCCCACGATGCCCTGCACGTGTCCGAACTGCGAGGCGAAACCCTGCTCGGTGTTGGCTACCCAGCTCCACACGGTCTCTTCGTTGTTGCGGAAGATCTGACGATAGAAGTTGATCCCCCAGAGCTGTTCCTCGGCACTCGAGAACCGCAGTTGTGAGAACGGAATCCGCATCTCCGCCACCCACCCCAGGGAATCCGTGCGGGTGGCCACCTCCCAGACGGGATCCCAGGATTCATCGCCGTGAGGATCGTCGTTGGTGGTGATCTCGTCTGACCGGACACCAGCCGGATTCACGCCGAAGCAGAACGCCGTGCGGTGGTCGTGGTAGGAGTCGATCGCCACCCAGAACTCGTCGCTCGAGGTGTAGCTGTCCCGCCGGCCGAGCCGGCCCACCACCCGGTCCGGCTGCGCGTCGAACAGGCGGGCACTCACGTACAGCGCGTCTTCGGTGTAGACGATCCGGACCTCAGTGGGCTCGGTGGGCTCCTCGCCGTCGAGCGGCTCCCGCTGACGGAATCCCGTGGCGATCACAGCGGACTGCCAGATGGGGTCGTCGAGCCGTCCGTCGAGTTGCGGGGCCTCGGGGGTGGCCCGTGTGGCGGTCATGGCGGGTGGGGAGTCTGGCGCGATGCCGTTCCCGGAGAGCTGCTGAGCAGTGAGGGGGGGGCCGAGCGCGGCCGCGACAAACGCTGTGCCGGCCGCCAGGAGCAATGCTGAGGTGAGTTGCATGGTCACTCCCTCATCGATCGGCGGGATAGCTATGCCATATAGCTAATATGTCGTTCGATATCCGCTATGTCGAGTAGACACTGCTGGCGGGAGAACGGTTGCAAGCGGGAGTGGCAGGGAGGCTCGTGCGCGCAGCGGTGGCGGCTGCGGCGGGGGGGAGCGAACAGTTACGGGTGACGTGGACGTACGACCACTGGGCGGAGTCCTATGGAGGCGCGCACTCCGTGCCCGACCGCGTGGCCGCTCCTACCATCGGCACAATTGTCGGGGCGCTCGTCAGCGCTCAGCCCCCCTATAGTCCTGGTAGCAGGCGCGTCCAAACCATGCAGTGCCCAGGACGAGTAGCCCGAGGCCGAGATACAGATTGACCATCAGGCCCGCTGCACCGACCGCCACCGCGACAATGCCGCACCAGATTGGTGCTCCCAGTCCGTTTCCCATCCTCACCTCCGCGCTCGCGGATACTCCAATCTCGGATGCTCACCCGCCGGTGGGCAAGCGTGAGTGAAGCACTCGGGGAAATGCTTCCCAGTCGACACGAGATGCAGTGCAAGCCGCGTTCCAGTGCGGAAGTGGAGCGCATCGAGGACTCGCAGTGAAGGCGGGCCGACGATGACGTGTACGCCGTGGGGTCGGGGGGAGTGATCCTGCGCTACGCGCCGTGTGAAGGGTGAGCTGCGCTCTCCGGAGCGTTGGCCGCGATCTGCCGCGTCTCCCCGTGCCGCAGCACATGCAGTAATGGCACGGGGAGCGCGGCTCTCTTCCATTCGGCCCGCACCCGCTCGGCCGGCTCCACGAGCGGCTCCTCGGTCAGCTTGAACGTACCCCAATGCATGGCCACGAAGCGGAGCGGCCGGCCGGACTGCCTGCCCGCGATCTCCTCGTACGCGCGCACCGCCTCCTCGGGATCGAGATGCGCCGGGCGCATGAACCAGCGTGGGTCGTACGCGCCGACCGGCATCAGCACCGCATCGAACGGCCCGCGCCGCTCGGCGATCTCGCCGAAGCCCGGGAAGTAGCCGGTGTCGCCCACGAAGTAGACCGATCGATCCGCGCCTACCGCGCGCAGCGTCCAGCCGCACCACAGGGCGCGATTGCGCGTCGGGCCGCGTCCGGAGAAGTGCTGGGCCGGGACCGCGCCCACGCGTATGCCGCTCTCTTCCACCGCGTCCCACCAGTCCAGCTCCCGCGCCCTCCTGGCCCCCCGATGCTCGAGCCAGCGTGAGAGACCGAGCGGTGCTAGCCATTGAGCATCCGGGAATCGCCCGGCGAGGGCCTGCACCGTCGGTACGTCCAGATGATCGTAGTGGTCGTGCGACTGCACGACGACGTCGATCGGCGGAAGATCATCCAGGGCGATACCCGGCCGCACATACCGGCGCGGCCCGACCACACGCAGGGGTGACGCATACTCGCTCCACATCGGATCGGTCAGCACGTTCCGTCCGCCGATCTGGATCAGGAACGTGGCGTGCCCGACCCAGGTGAGGGTGAGCGCGTCCGCCGGCGCCCGCGGGCGAACCGGGGTGGGCTCGATGGTCGGCAGCGTGTCTCGCCTCGTCGGATCGGGCCGCCGGTCGTAGGTCCCCATCCACCGCAGGAATTCACGGAGACCGTGCGGCTCGGCCGATGGCCAGGGATTGCGGAAACCGCCCGTCGGATCGTGGTGGGCGCGGTCGGAAGCCGAGGGTATCGTCTCCATGGGGCCGGAATCTAAGCCTCGCGGACTGCACTCGGTGCGCCTGGGTGGGCCCCCCTGCCGGGGTACGGCCCGCCGGACCGGGGTGGCGCCTCCGCGGCCTGCAGTTCGCTCAGCGCTGGGTGCGGTCCCGTTCCGGCCACCGCTCACTCGCGCCCGCTTCGGTGCCACCCAGCCAAGCGGGTATCACCCCCGCCCCTCGAGCCCCGACCTGCTAGTTTTGGACGCACGGGACGCATGGTGCGTCCCGCCACGCCGTCCCAGTCGGAGGACCCACCATGCAGCCGTTCTCGCGTGCGATCGCCGTTGCCTCGATCGCCTTGCTCGTCGCTGCCGCCGCCCGCACTCAGGAGCTGCCCGTGCTGGACGCCGAGCGGACGCGGCTGATCTCGCAGGAGATCTCAGGAGACGCCGCCTACGAGTACATCCGCTTCATGACGCAGTTCCACCGGCCGCGCGGCGGCGCGGACGGTCTGTGGCGCGTAGCGGAGTATGTCGCGGAGAAGGCGCGGGCTGTCGGTCTCAGCGACGTGCAACTCATCAAGCAGCCGGCGCGGACCCGGCCGTGGAACGCCAGCTTCGCCGATCTCTGGATCGCCCAGCCCGAGCCGGAACGGATTGCGAGCACGATCCAGAACGTGCTCCACCTCGCCGACAACAGCCGGCCGGCCGATGTGACCGGTGAGCTGATCGACATCGGCGAGGGCGGCAGTGCCGAGCTCGACGGCAGGGACCTCGCCGGCAAGGTGCTGCTCACCTATGGCTCAGCGTTCCAGGCGATGCGGCTCGTCTGCGACCAGGGGGCGCTCGGGGTCGTGTGGTACCCCAGCCCGTTCTCGCCGGACGTGGGTACGAGTGGTGCGGGTCTGTCGCGACCCGATCAGCTGCGGTGGATGTCGATCCCGAGCGGCGACATGGACGGCTGTGAACCAACGTGGGCCTTCAATCTGTCCACGCGTCAGGGGGTGGCCCTGCGCAACCGGCTGCGGCAAAGCGACCAGCCGATCGTCGTCCGCGCAGTGGTGGAGAGCGCGTTCGACTCCGAGCAGGGGAGCGAGCCTTGGCAGGTCATGGTAGAGGCCTTCATCCGTGGCAGCGAACCGGACCTCGGCCAGGACATCGTGTTGACTGGCCACCTCCAGGAAGAGGGCTTTTCGGCCAACGACGACGCAAGCGGCTCGGCGAGCACGCTCGAGATCGGCCGGGCGCTCGCGCGGCTCATTGCGGACGGTCGCATCCCCCGCCCCCGACGCGACATCCGGTTCTGGTGGGTCACCGAGATCTCGAGCCAGCGACAGTACTTCGCTGACCACCCCGAGGCTCACCTCGACATGTGGGTCAACGTGAACCAGGACATGGTAGGCGCCGACCAGTCACAGGACATCATGCGCAAACAAAACGTCACGCGGCTGCCCGCCACCCGATTTCACTTCTTCAACGACGTCGTCGAGTCGGTGGTTGACTACATGGTCGCCGCCAACACCTACGAGCTGGCGCAGGCACAAGCGGGCACGATGCTGTATCCGAAGCCGCACCTCGCGCACCTGGGGAGCATGCACCGCTACAACGCGGACATGATCTTCTTCCACACCTCGAGCGATCACATGACGTTTCTGGAGGCGCCGATCGGCGTGCCGGGCGTCAGCTTCACCAACATGCCGGACCGCTTCATCCACTCG
This sequence comes from Gemmatimonadota bacterium, assembly GCA_039591485.1. Taxonomy (GTDB): domain Bacteria; phylum Gemmatimonadota; class Gemmatimonadetes; order Gemmatimonadales; family GWC2-71-9; genus JAOTVV01. Next base: position 8,783 of record JBDHDN010000056.1, on the reverse strand, counting down.
AGCGACGACGACCTGTGGAACATCGACCGTACGCAGCTGGGTCGGAGCGCCGCCGCAGTGGGTCTCATCGCCTATACGATGGCCGATGCCGCCGCGGACGATGTGCCGGTCCTCGCGGCGACGACCGTGGGCAAGGGGCTCGAGCGGATGGGGTGGAATCTCGAGCTCGCGCTTCAGTGGATTGCGACGGACGGCGACAAGCAGGCCGCGTGGCACAAGGCAGTGGAGCAGATCGGCTACGCCACGGAGCGGGAACAACTCGCGGTCGCGTCCCTCCTGGAGGTCGATCCCGCGGCGGCGGAAACGGCGGACCGCTTCGCGCGGGAACTGGACCGGCGTCACGACCAGATGCGGCGGGAGATCGAGTTGGCGTATCGGCAGACGACGGGCCAGCGGCCACCACGACGGGAGCTATCCGACGTCGAGCGGGCGCTCGAGTTGATGCGCCCGGTACTCATCACCGGTCCGACCGAGTTCCTCGAAGGACGCGGACGGATACGGGGCGTACGCGGTCTGCATGGCCTGATGGGATTCGAGTTGATGAGCGCCGTGGACGGTGAGCGGACCGGGCTCGACATCTACCGCTACGTCGCCGCCGAGGCGCGTGAGGCGGGTGAGCACTACTACGGCACGGTCGAGCCGGAGGCCGTGCGAGCTTATCTCGAGAACGCAGTGGATGCGGGGTTGATGGAGATTCGCTGATTGCAGAGGGCAGGGTGCCGGGTGAAGGGTGAAAGGCGGATGGGCGGTCAGACGGACGGGCGGTCGACGCAGGACACCGTTCTCCGTGCATCCGTTACCCCGTCGATCCGCCTGCCCGCCAGTCGACTGGTGGCTCCGCCCGCGGGCGGAGACAAGGGAGGGGGAGTGCTGTGAACATTCTGGTCCTGAATTGTGGCTCGTCCACGGCGAAGTTTCAGATCATCGAGACCGACCGGGAGGCGATCGAGAGCGACCGCGACCGGCGACTCGCGATTGGGGTCATCGAGCGGATCGGTGGCCAGGCACTCATCACGTTTCAGGCCGACGGGCATCCGAAAGAGCGGCACGCCGAGCCACTGCGCGACCACCGCGCGGCGATCGATCGCATCCTCCGCTGGATCGTCTCCCGTGCCTCGAACATCGACCACATCACGTCCCTCAGTGACATCCACGCCGTGGGGCACCGCGTGGTGCACGGTGCGGAGCGGTTCCGCAAGTCCGTGCGCATCGATCAGGCCGTGATCAACGGGATCGAGGACTGCATCGAGCTGGCACCGCTGCACAACCCGCACAACCTCAAGGGGATCCGTGCAGCGCAGGAACTGCTGGGTGAAGGTGTCCCGCAGGTCGCCGTGTTCGACACGTCGTTCCACGCGACGATGCCGGAGGAGTCGTACCTCTATGCGATCCCCTACCAGCTGTATCGGCGTCACAAGGTCCGCCGTTACGGATTCCACGGGACCTCGCACCGCTACGTAGCCTACCGATACCGCCAGTTGCACCGACTGGCGCAGGAGGACGTCGACATCATCACGCTGCACTTGGGCAACGGCTGTTCGGCGTGCGCCATCAGGGCAGGTCGCTCGTTCAACACGTCGATGGGCTTCACGCCGCTCGAAGGCCTGGTGATGGGGACCCGGGCGGGCGACATCGATCCGTCGATCATCGAGTACCTCTCGATCAAGGAGGGGATGAGCGTGTCGGAAATCGACACGCTGCTCAACAAGCAGTCGGGATTGCTCGGCCTGTCGGGGCTCACGAGCGACATGCGCGAGCTGCTGGACGAAGAGGCCGAGCACCAGGACCGCCGTGCTCGGCTGGCGATCGAGATCTTCTGCCGACGGGTCCGCCGCTACATCGGTGCGTATCTCGCAGAGATGGGTCGCTGCCGCGCGGTCGTGTTCGCGGGAGGGATCGGCGAAAATGCACCTGCCGTGCGCCATCGCATCTGCAGCGGTCTCGAGCGACTCGGCCTGGTGATCGACGCGGAGCGCAACGAGGCGATCGCAGAGGAACGAGAGGGCAAGATCACGACTGACGAGTCGACGTTGGACGCATATGTGATCCCAACCAACGAGGAGTTGCTCATTGCGCGCGACGCCTTCCGAGTGCTGGCCGACATGCCACGGCGGTGGTAGCGGCGCGGGTGACGACCGGGCTCAGCGCCGCACGGCGGCGTGCAGGGCCACGCCACCGAAAAGCTTCCTCCGCACCCGCCGCACGGTGAGGCCATGCTCGTCGAGGGCACCGCTGAACTCTTCCGCCGAGAGGTAGCCCGCAACCGACGGAGCGATATACCCGTAGGCTACTGGTGCGCCGTGCCACAGCCAGCCGACGACGCTGCCGGCGATCCGCAGATACCAGAGGAACAGTGCTCGCCACATCGGCCGGCGCGGCCGGTAGAAGTCGAGCACGAGCAGCTGCCCGCCCGGACGCAGCACCCGCGCGATCTCGGATAACGCAGCGTCAGGCGTGGGTGCGTTGCGGATACCGTAGCCGACCGTCACCAGGTCCGCGCAGCCGTCGGGGAGCGGAAGGCTCACCATGTCGCCTATACCGACGCCCACGCACCCGTCGAGCTCCGCCAGCCGCGCCGCCGCGAGCTGCACCATGCGCCGCGATACGTCGAGCGCCAGCACGCGGGCCGCCGGACGGCGCACGGCCGCAGCGAGCGCGAGATCACCCGTGCCGCTGGCGAGGTCGACTGCGAGTGCCGGACGGCCGTCCGGCGGCAGATCGTCCATGAGCTGGCGCTTCCAGCTCGCATCCATCCCGTATGAGAACAGGCGTGTAAAGCGGTCGTAGCGGCCGGCGATCACGTCGAACATGGCGGTGACGAAGCGCTGCTTGATCGCGGGATCACGCAGGTGCCGGTCGAGGTCGAGCGCGGGCAGCAGCTCTTCCGGCGGGGGCGCGGGGTGGCGCGTCACGTTTCGCGTTCCCCGTTGCCCCGCGTATAGTTCGTACACGGCTTTACACGCGAGGGGTTACGGTACATGACCACCAGTTTGGCGGTTTGCCCGTTCGCAGGGAACTCCCCCCGACTGAGACGGCACGCGCAATCGTGAGCGGGTCTGCGCTCGACGTCGTCGTCGTGGGAGCAGGCCCAGCCGGGAGCGCGACTGCAGCCCTCCTGGCCGAGCGCGGTCTGAACGCTGCCCTGATCGATCGGGCGGCGTTTCCCCGCGCGAAGCCGTGCGCCGAGTACCTGAGCCCCGAGGCCGGTCGGATGCTCGACCGGCTGGGCGTCCTGGCCCGGGTCCGGGAGCGGGCGCAGGAGCTTGCCGGCATGACCATCGTGAGTCCGGCCGGCCGCCGCTTCACGGGCCGGTTTGCGGGCGCCGCGCCGTTTCGCGGGTTCAGCGATCGCGGGCTCGCGCTCCCGCGTGCGGTGCTCGATGCGGACCTCGTCGCTGCGGCCGCGGCACGGGGCGCGCTGGTGATGGAACGGACCCGGCTCGAGCGCATCGGCGGGACGAACGGCCGTAGAACACTCGAGATTCGCGATGCCGCCGGCACCCGCACGCTCACCGCACGGCTGGTGGTGGGTGCCGACGGACTCAACTCGCGCGTGGCGGAGCAACTCGGACTGTCACGGCGTGGGCGGCGGCGACGGGTGGCGTTCGTGACGCACATGACCGGTGTCGCTGGAGTGGCCGACGTAGGAGAGATGCACGTCGGGAGGGGAGCATACGTCGGTCTTGCACCTGTGGGCCCCGATCTCGTGAATGTCGCGGTGGTGCGCGATGCACGCGGGCCGATCCCGGGCTCGAGCGCGCGCGAGCGGTTCGAGGCGGGGCTGCACCTGTTCGGCGCCGTCATGGAGCGTATGCGGAACGCGGAGGTCGTGGGACCGGTACTCGCCGCCGGGCCGTTCGCCCGCACCACCGTCAGGGCCACCGCCGATCGCGCCGTACTGGTGGGCGATGCGGCGGACTTCTACGACCCGTTTACCGGTGAAGGCGTCTACGCCGCCTTCAGGGGCGCGGAGTTGGTGGCCGAGCATGTGGGCGACCTGCTTGATCGAGACACGCTTGCGGCCGAAGCGCTCGCCGTATACGACCGAGCTCGTCGAGATGTCTTCCGCGGTAAGTGGCTGATTGAGCGCGCGATCGCGTCCGCCATCGACCGGCCTCTCCTGTTTGAGCGCGTGGCGGACCGCCTCGCGCGGCGACCGCGCATGGCCGATCTGCTGGTCGGAGTGACGGGTGATTTCGTGCCCCCGCGCGCCGTGCTGCGGCCATCCTTCCTTGCGAAGCTCGTACTGTGACAGAGCTGCGAGAGCCAAGGCCGCCGTTCGCACTCTCGACCGTAGGCTCGGAGGCGCTTGATACGCCCGCGCTTGACCGCGTCACGACGCGCGCCACCCTCACCGACATCGCCCAGTCCAATCGGCTGTTCGGCGGCCGCGCCGCCGTTGTGTGGGGGGTAGTTCGCCTGCTCGACGGTGACATCTCCGGGCGATCGCTCACCGTCGCCGATGTCGGGGCGGGCGCGGGAGATGTGCTCCTCGCTCTGGGTGACGCGCTGGCTCGTCGTGGCGGAATGATGTCGGGACTCGCGATCGACTGGCACCGTGAGGCGGCGCAGATGGCCGGCGAGCGCAAGCAACGGGCGGTCGTGAGCGACGGCTTCCGCCTGCCCTTCGCCGACGGCGCGGTTGACGTCGTCGTGGCGAGCCAGTTGCTGCACCACTTCACGCGCGCAGCCGGCGCGAGCCTCGTGCGGGAGCTGGACCGCATCGCCAGGATCGGGGTAGTCATCTCCGATCTGCGTCGTGCCCGGCTGGCAGCAGCGGGTATCTGGCTCGCCGCACATGCGCTCCGGTTCCACCCAGTGAGCCGGACGGACGGAGTCATCTCGGTTCGGCGCGGATTCACCACGGATGAGTTGGCGGCATTGTGCCTAATGGCGGGGGTGACCGCCACCGTGCACCGTCGCCCGGGATTCAGGGTCGTGGCCCATTGGAGGATCGATCGTGCGCACGCTTGACCAGATCACCATCGCCGCACCGCCCGACCGCGTATTCCGCGTGGCCGCAGACGTGGAGCGCTGGCCTGAGTTCCTGCCGCACTACCGCCGGGTCCGCATGCAGGAACGGCGCGACGACGGCGGCCGTGTCGAGATGGCGGCGTGGCGGCCGTTCGGTCCGCTCAAGTACCCCACCTGGTGGCTGTCCGAGATGGAGATCGACGCGGCAGCGCTCGAAGTGCGGTATCGGCACATCGGCGGGATCACCCGCGGGATGGACGTCGTCTGGCGCCTCGTGCCGAGGGAGAGGCTCGTCGACGTGACGATCGTGCACGAGTGGACCGGTCCGGCGTGGCCCGTCATCGGACGGATCGCCGCCGAGTGGGTGATCGGGCCTGTGTTCATCCACGGTATCGCGTCGCGCACGCTGGCTGGCGTCAAGCGGAAGGCGGAGTTGCATGCGTGAGGTCGTGGTAACGGGAATCGGGTGCGTGACCCCGATCGGCACAGGGGCGACCGGCCTTTGGGCCGGCCTCAAAGCACGACGCTCCGCCGTGCGCACGATCACCCGGTTCGACCCGACACCGTTCAAGTCGCATGTCGCAGCGGAGATCGATGACTTCGTCGGCTCGGACCATCTCCCGGGAAAGGCCGCCCGGAGACTCGACCGGTTCTCACAGCTCGGCGTGACCTCGGCCCAGCTCGCGGTCGAGGACGCGGAACTCGACGTGACGATTGAAGACCGCGATCGAGTTGGCGTCATGATGGGATCGGCGCTCGGCGGCGTCGCCGAAGCCGAGTTCCAGGCAGGCGTGTATATGCGACAAGGACTCCGGCACGTGGCGCCCACGCTGGCGACCGCCGTGTTCGGCGGTGCGGTGTCGTGTAACATCGCGATTCACTTCGGCATCTCCGGTCCCAATGCGACGAACGGCATGTCCTGCGCGTCCGGTACCATCGGGGTGGGGGACGCATTCCATGCGATCCGGGCGGGCCGGGCCGACGTGATGCTTGGCGGCGGTGCCGAGGCCCCGCTGGCCCCACTCAGCTTTGGGGCGTTCACCCTCATTCGTGCGATGTCGACCCGCAACGACGATCCCGAGACGGCGTGCCGCCCGTTTGATGCCGGCCGCGACGGTTTCGTGATGGGGGAGGGAGCCGCGGTTCTCGTCCTCGAGGAGAAGGGACGTGCGATCGCGCGCGGCGCCAGGATCTATGCCGAGGTACTCGGCTACGCCCTCACGAACGACGCGTATCACATGTCGGCACCCAAACCCGACGGCCGTGAGGCGGCGCGTGCTGTCCGGTTGGCGCTCGAGGACGCGCACGTGGCACCGCGCGAGATCGCATACGTGAACGCCCACGGATCGTCGACCCCGCTCAACGACTCGACCGAGACGGCCGCGTTCAAACAGGTGTTCGGGGACCACGTGCGCCGGTTGGCGATCAGCGGTACCAAAGGGTATTACGGGCACCCGCTCGGTGCTTCGGGTGCGATCGAGGCCGCGATCTGTGCGCTCAGTATTGACCGCGGCTGGCTGCCGCCCACGGTCAACCTGCGGGAGCCCGATCCTGCGTGCGATCTGGACTACCTCTCGGACGGCGGGCTCGACCGCGCGCCGGAGTTCGTCCTGTCCAACTCGTTCGGGTTCGGGGGCGTGAACGCTGCATTGGTACTGCGCCGGCCGTCCTGAGATTCGCAGGCTCGCTGGGCAGATGGCACGTTTGCGGGTGCCCGTGTCGACAGCTACTATCCATCGCTACTATCGATTTCCGTCTATCACTTCGTGCTCGGAGGACCATGACATGATGCGCACGGTACGGATGCTGACGGGGGTGCTTGCCGTGCTTGCCGTGCTTGCGGTACCCGCGAGCGGCGCAGCCCAGATTGCCCAGGAAGCGGTCGACATGGACGTCGTGCGTCAGATTCGCGAGGAGGGACTCGAGCGATCGCAGCTCCCGGCGATGGCCCGGTACTTGACGGAGGTGATCGGCCCGCGGCTCACCGGCTCGCCGCAGATGACGGAAGCGAACGAGTGGACCGCGCAGCAGTTCCGCGACTGGGGGCTCGCGAACGTCACGATCGAGCCGTGGGGTGAGTTCGGGCGCGGGTGGGAGCGGGTGTTCTACAGTGGCATGATCCGCACGCCGTTCGTGCAGCCGCTCGACGCACAACCGGTGGCGTGGACTGGAAGCACCGACGGCACCATCACCGGCAACGCTGTGATCGTGCAGGCCGAAAGCGTCGAGGACCTCGAGCGCTACCGCGGGCGGTTGCGTGGCGCGATCGTGCTGGCGGAGAGCCCGCCTGATGTCGAGCCCGAGTGGGAAGCGGCGCCCCGGCGCACACCGCTCGACGAGTTACTGGCACCGCCCGATCCGCTGGAGGCAGAGGAGCGCGCCCCGCGGGCGGAGGAGCGGCAGCGGCGCATGGCCGAGATGCGCCAGCAGTGGATGCGCATGCGCGAGGTGCGGCAGCAGCTAACCGACAGGCTGCGCGAGGAAGGCGTCGCCATCGTCTTGCGACCGTCGTCACGCAACTTCTCGGTCGTGCGCGGTGGAGGAAGCAGGGCCGGCTGGGCGGCCGACGGGCCGGACCCGATCCCCGAGCTGGTGGTGACGCGAGAGCGGTACAACCAGATCTTCCGCAATGTAGAGGCAGGCATTCCGGTCGAGCTCGAGATCGAGATCCGCAACCGGTTCTTCGACGACGACCTCAACGCGTATAACACGCTGGCCGATCTCCCCGGCAGTGACATGGCGGACGAATACGTCATGATGGGGGCGCACCTCGATTCGTGGCACTACGGTGGCGGCGCAGCGGACAACGCGGCTGGCTCGGTGGTCATGATGGAGGCGATGCGCATTCTGAAGACGCTGGGCGTCCAACCTCGCCGCACCATCCGCATCGCGCTCTGGAGCGGAGAGGAGCAGGGTCTGCTCGGCTCGCGCAACTGGGTACAGAACCACCCCGAGCTGCACGACCGTATCTCGGCCTATGTGAACGTCGACAATGGCACGGGGAAGATCCGGGGCATCTGGGATCAGATGAATGAGCAGGCAATTCCGATTTTCGAGCAAGTCCTGTGGCCGTTCCGCGATCTTGGGGTCGTGGCGGTGCGGCATGGGAACACGGGCGGCACGGATCACCTCGCGTTCGATGGGTCGGGAATCCCGGGGTTCAACTTCATTCAGGACCCGATCGAGTACAGCATCCGCAGCCATCATACCGACGTGGACACCTTCGACAATCTGGTGCTCGAGGATCTGCAGCAGGCGGCGGTGGTGGTCGCCGCCACCGTGTACCACCTCGCCATGCGTGAAGAGATGGTCCCACGCAAGGCAATACCGGCGGCCACGCACTAGGCCGAACGGTCGCCATTGCAGCGAGGGGCCTGCCGATGCGGGCCCCTTGTCTGTTCCCGTGTGGTGAACGTTCCTTCATACGGAATTGAGTCGCGGAAACCCGACTCATCGAGTAATCATTCAAACGTGTGCGGCCACGTAACCGAGGTGCTGCGGCGCCGGGACCCGCGGAGGATGTCGCCGTGACGCTGCGCGCCATCGATGGCCGCGCAGCGGACGGCGCGGGCGAGGCACGTGCGGCCACCGGGCCGGTCACCGTGCTGGTGGGCAACCCGAACGTCGGGAAGAGCCTGCTGTTCAAGAACCTGACGTCCAAGTACGTCACCGTTTCCAATCTCCCTGGCACCACCGTCGAGATCGTGAAGGCCCAGGCCAATTTCGATGGTCGGCGCCGCGAGATCATCGACACGCCGGGCATCAACGATCTCTCTCAGCGGAGCGACGACGCGGAGGTCACCCGCAGT
>JBDHDN010000055.1:0-13244 GCA_039591485.1 Gemmatimonadota bacterium | reverse complement strand
TCCCTCGTTGCTCATGATGGATGCGAATCGTGCCGTCCGGCTGAGTGTCGCGGTCGCTCCAGAGGGTGCGTGGCTCGACCTCATGGATGAGCAAGGCCAGAAGCGGCTCTCGGTCGCCCAGCAGGCAGACGGGCCGCTGATCGAAGGGCGGGCTGTTGACGGGACGGTCACGTTCCAGTTGCCGTGATGCCAGGCTGCCGCGCACGGGGTGACGGCTGCCACGGAGCGCGGCCCGCGGATTCGAATCTCAGAGGAGCTGGTCCCATGAGACGATCGCTCGAGCTCTGCGCCGCCCTCGTGGTCGCGTGTTCGACGACCGGAGAGGCGCAGAGGCTCCCGGAGCCACTGACCGGTCTCGACACCTACATCCGCCAGGTGCTGGACGACTGGAGGGCGCCAGGCATCGCCGTCGCCGTGGTCGAAGGCGACGAGGTGGTTGTGGCGAAAGGCTATGGCGTTCGCACCATTGGTGGGCACGTGCCCGTCGACGAGCACACGCTGTTCGCGATCGCCTCGACGTCGAAGGCGTTCACAGCGGCTGCGGTTGCGATGCTCGTGGATGCGGGGCGCCTCGGCTGGGACGATCGAGTGACCGATCACCTGCCCGGCTTCCGGTTGAGCGACGCGTATGCGAGCCAGGAACTGCGGGTGCGGGATCTGCTGTCGCATCGCAGCGGTCTCCCGCGAGGCGATAGGCTCTGGTACGCGTCGCCGTTTGATCGCACCGAAGTGCTGCGTCGCGTGCGACTGCTCGAGCCCGCCAGCAGCTTCCGGTCCCGCTACGGCTACCAGAACATCATGTTCCTCGCTGCCGGTGAGCTGATCGCGGCCGTGACCGATACCAGCTGGGACGCGTTTCTGACCAGGCGCATCTTCCAACCGCTCGGGATGGAGCGCTCGCGGACCACGATCCGCGGTCTCGAGGACCTGGGCAACCTCGCCGCGCCGCACGGCCTGATCGACGGAGACGTCGTGGCGATCCCGTGGCGCAACTTCGATAACGTCGGTGGGGCTGGATCCATCGTGTCGTCGGCGGCTGACATGGCACAGTGGATCCGGCTGCAGCTCGGGGAGGGCGAGTACGATGGGCATCGCCTGCTGTCGGACTCGGTCGTGCGCGAGATGCGTACGGCGCAAACAGCCATCCCGACCTCCGAGGCCGACGCCCGCGTCTTTCCCGAGACTCACCTCCAAGCGTACGGGCTTGGGTGGTTCCTGCAGGATTACCGTGGCCACCTCGTCGTGCGTCACTCCGGCTCGCTCGACGGCATGCGCACCCACGTGATTCTCGTTCCGGAACGAGACCTGGGCGTCGTCGTCTTCACCAACATCGCCGAGAGCCGCGTGCCGCAGGCGGTCGCGTGGCACGTGATTGATCGATACCTCGGTCCGCGCGAGAAGAACTGGAACGCGGTACTGCTCGCCGAGGCGGAGCGCGATCGAGCCGAAGCGGACTCTGCCCGGGCGCGCCGCGAAGCGGCTCGGCTCGAGGGGACCGAGCCCACGCACCCACTCGCCGAGTTCGCCGGTCGGTACTCCAGCCCGCTGTACGGGACGGCCGTCGTCGAGTACCGTGGGGAGCGACTGGAGCTGTCGATCGGCCCGTCGTACGCGGGGCACTTGGAGCACTGGCAGCTCAACACCTTCCGTGCTGTATGGGACGACCGCTATCTCGGTACCGACTGGGCGAGCTTCCGGTTGGATCGAATGAGCCGCGTTGCCGAATTGGATGTGCAGGGATTCGGAGCCTTCGCTCGAGCATCCGGGTCTGAGTCACTGCGATGAGTGCGCCGGCGGGACCGTGGGTGGCAACTGCACGGGGGGAGGCCGGCGGCTGACCAACCAGATACCGAGGAACAGCGCGGGCGCCGCGACCCCCATGGCCACTGTGGGGTGCTCGCCGAACACAACCCAACTCGCGAGGCCGCTCAGGATCGGCTGCGAGTACACGTACACGGCGACCGTCGATGCCCTGACCCGGGCGAGAGCGAACATGTTGAGCAGGTACGCCAGCACCGTGGGCACGGCGAGGATGTACAGCAGGGACCACCATGCCGTGGCAGCGCCGGGTTCGGGGGTCAGGCGCTGGCCCCATGCAAAGCACGGCACGGCAGCGACGCTGAGCACGTATGCCCACGCGGTAATCACCAGTACGGGATAGCGGCGCGTCAGCGGCTTCGACACCACCAGGTAACCCGAGTACATCAGCGCGTTCGTGACCATCAGGAGATTGCCGACGCCGTGGGTGCCAAGCTCGCCGATCCCGGTCGAGAAGAGGAGCGGTACGGTGCCTGCGAGTGCGACGGCGATGCCGAGCGCACGCGACGCGCTGAACTGCTCCTGCCGAACCGCTGCCGCGAGCCCAAAGGTGAAGATCGGAATCAGGGACATCACGAGCCCGGCGTTCATTGGCGTCGAGCGGGACAGACCCACCAGAAAGAGCGCTTGGTTCACCGCCACGCCAAGCATCGCGCACACCAAGAACACGGGGAGATCCCGGGCGGCTGGGATCGCCCGGCGACCATAGCGCCATGCGGCGAGCGTGCCGAGCGCAATCGCGCCAGCCGCGATTCGCCATGCACCGACGGCCAGTGGGCTCAGCCCGCCGGGGCCGAACGCCAACGTCCCGAAGACCGGGAACAGACCGAAGCCCACTTGCACGGCGCCGAGCGCGACGTGTCCGGTGACGATGCGACGTTCAGGCAAGGAATGTGGTCCGAAGGGGCGGGCAGGTGGAACGGCGTGCGGCGGTCAGGAGATCTCCTCATTGGAGGCTGTGTCGGCCCTGCATCGCCCAGGGGCATGCCGGCGACGAAGTTAGACGGGGCTGCAGCGTCCCACAAGCACGAGTCACCCGGGTTCCGTGACGCCGCTGGTCGATCGCCGACCAGACCACTCGGGGATCAGGGCAGCCCAACGGGGTACTACAGCAGGCGCCCTGAGTGAGAGTGCGTGTTCGCTTTGTCGTGCAGTGCGGCGGCCGAGCGCCGCGCGGGAGACCATCGGCTGCGGGAGGCTCACATGCGGTGGGCGATTGGTGTATTTGCGGTACTTGCCGTTGGGACGGCAGTCGGCAGGGCGCAAGAACGGACGCTGGTCGGCGATCATGTGGAATCGGGTGGGTTCGGTGCGCCGGTCGTGAAGTTCACCGAAGTGCTTGGCGACTTCGCGGTGCTCGCCGGAGGGCGAGGGGCGTGGATCATCGATCACACGATCATGATCGGCGGTGGTGGTTACGGACTCGTCAACGACGTCTACGACTTCCGCCTGGTACCCGCGCCGCGGATTCAGTTCGGGTACGGAGGGCTCGAACTGGCCGTGGTCGCTGCATCGAACAGCGTCGTCCACTTCTCGGTCATGAGCCTGGTCGGTGGCGGCGGAATCACGATGGGCGCTCCCGGTCCGACGGACGCCGTGTTCGTGGTCGAGCCGCAGCTGAACGTCGTGGTGAACGTGACGCCCTACATGCGGTTCGCGGCCGGGGGTGGATACCGCTGGGTGACCGACGTCGATTGGTATCCGCTCACCGACAGCGACATGAGCGCCTGGCAGATCTCCCTCGCGCTGAAGTTCGGCCGATTCTGAACGAGCTAGTCGACTGCCGCTCGCTCAGCGCGTCCGGCTCGGTGGTGTGACTGGGAGAGCGTCTGGTCGAGGCTGCCGGTCGCTCAACAGCGAGTTGGCGACATAGCCCTCGATCGTGTCGTCGTCGTAGACCGCCCAGAAACCGCGGGTAGGGCTCGCCACGCGGATCCGCTCGCCCGGCTCGAGCACGCGGACGACCGGATAGGCGGTGCCAGGGCCCTCACGGAGGTTGGCCCACGTCGTCGCCCAACGATTGACGGTCGACGGTACGGTCGTTGGCCTGCGGGGTGGGGCGGGGGGAGGCGTGACTTGCGCACCCGCGGCAGTTGCCGGCGCAGTCCTGACCGAGTCGGAAGCCCCGGGCACGGACGGTGTGACGACGATCGACTCGGCGGACGGCGCTGGCTGTTGCCCCTCCCCTCCAGCGGTGGTGCTCTCGACCGGCGCTGCTGTCGGTGCCGGCTCCTCCGGTGTCTGCGCTGTCGTCGGTGGGGTCGGCGTCACGCTGCGGCCGGACACCTGTCGATAACCGTACACGGCGGTCACGAGCGCGGCGACGAAGGCCACGGTACCGACCGCCCACCACATGCGCCGGCGCGCCCGGCGAGGATAGCCGCAGAATCCGCACCGCTCCGCGGTGTGCGGGATGAACTTGTTGCACCGCGGGCACTCGATAAACTCGCCGTCCCCCCCCTGGGCGTGCGGATTCTGCATCAACATGTGCCCACACTTGGGGCACACCGAGGCGATGGAGAGGACCGTCTGTCCGCACGAGGGGCACTTGATGAGAGCCATAGAAGCTGGGGAGGCGCGCTAGCCGAGCGCCTGCCGGGGTAGCGACCAACAATCGCTCTCAGGTGGCCGTCTGGTGGTCATCTCTCGCGGTCCGCCTTCCCAAGGGGGTGCTCGATCGGGTTGGGCCTGGGCGCCGCCCGACTCTCGCACCCTCCAAACCATAACCCTCAGAGTGCCGTCCGGCCAAGAGCGGCCCATGACCACGCGCGTCGCCAGGCATGCTTGGCCATGTGTGCGCGGCACGTGATCTTGAGTATCCGTACGAGTGGACTCGGCTACGCCCCGCCGGGGGATTCGTGGGAAGGGTGGCACACATGGATCGAAACAGCTCGGTGCAGTCATCGCGACCATCACGGCCGGAGATGAGGCAAGCGCCCGTGCTTCGATCTGGAATCCGGCGGTCGCGTCTTGGGCGGCGCTCCAGCGGAGCGTTGTACGTGCTCCTCGGCGTTTCCACTGCCTGCTCTGGTATCGCCGACCGGGCAGGGAGCGGAGTGGTAGTCCGAGACAGCGCCGGCCTGGCCGTGGTGGAGAATTTGAGTCCACAGTGGGGAGACAGTGGCGGCTGGCACGTGACGCAGGTGCCGCTACTCACGCTGGGTGCCAGGGAGGGGGATCCGGCCCTCCAGTTCGCGGGGATTGCGGATGCGGCCCGCCTCTCCGATGGCACGATCGTCGTCGCGGACGGGCGATCGTCCGAAGTGCGCTTCTTCGCTCGGGGCGGTGCCGTGCTTTCCGTATCGGGTGGGCAAGGGGAGGGCCCTGGGGAATTCCGCGCCATTGAGCGGATGGTAGTGAGCCCGGGTGATACGGTATGGGTCTACGACTTCGCTCTGCGCCGCTTCACGGTCCTCGATGAACGCGGCGTCGTCCAACGGGTGGTGTCACTCAAGCGCCCTCCTCCCGCACTCGGCTTCGTTGGGAAGTATGCGGATGGTACCCTGCTCATGGCGCAGTTTTGGGGAGCGGGCCGGACAGACGATGGTATGCAGGAGGGACTCCGACGTGATCCCGCTGCACTGGTGCGGTTCGGCGCGGACGGCTCGCTCCGGGACACGGTGGGCCTGTTCCCCGGCCGGGAGGTGCATCTCGCCCTCGAGGGAAACCGGATGGTGATGGGCACGCCCCTCTTCGGACGGACGCTCAGCCGGGCGGTCGCGGATGCGCGAATCTGGGTGGGCGATCAGTCATCCTTCGAGATCGGCGGGTACGAAGCTGACGGTACCCCGTCCGTGCTCACGCGCGTCGTCAGGGCCGACCTGTCGATTGCGCAGCAGGATCTCGATGCTGTGCTCGCGGATCGGTTGCGCGAGGTCCAGCCCGAGCGCCGGCCCGGCATGCGTGCCTTCCTCGAGGAGGCCGAGCGGCCCCAGACCCGGCCGGCATACGGTGCGTTTCTGGTCGATCAGGAAGATCACCTGTGGGTGGCGGTCTACGATGTCCTGGGTCGTCCCGCACCCGCGTGGTACGTGTTTGCGCCCGACGGCCGGTGGCTCGGCACCGTCGTGATGCCAGGTCGGTTCAGGCTCCTTCAGGTTGGGGACAGTTGGGTCCTCGGCGTCTCACGGGACGAGTTGGACGTCGAGTACGTCCGACTCCACGCCCTGCAGAGGTAGAGGCGGTCGCTACGGCCTGCGCAGCTGGTCGCGCAGCGCTGCGAGGATGGCGTCGACCAGGGTTGGCGGAAACGTCTCTCCGCGCTCGAGGCTGGCACGACACCGGGCAAGGGCGTCGGCCACCTCCGAGAAGCTGCGTGGTACCGGCTCCGCCCCTGACGCGCTGCCGGCCTGGGTCCGGGTAAGCAGCTCGTCCAGGTCAGGTGTCAGGCGCCCCTGCACCGTGGCTAGCGCCGCGCCGGCCAGCAGTAGGTGTGGCAGCGCCGATCCGTCGGGCAACCTGAACTCGACCGTGGGAGTCGTAACCTCCCGCCCGTGCATGTCGTGCGTCACCACTGGCAGCCGGATCAGGGCCGATCGATCAAACTCCCCCCAGACGATGGCGTTGGGCGCTTCCTTGGCCTGGCGGAGGCGCGCAAAGGACTCGCGCACCCTGTTGCCGAACGCCATCAGCGGGCCGCCCAGCTGCACCAAACCACCGATCAGCCAGCGTGCCGGATCGGTCAGCGTCCCGTCGCCCTGACGGATCGCAAGGGGCACCCCATCCTGCACGGGCACGATGTGAAAGTGCAGCCCGTTCCCAGCATGTCCTTCACGCATCATGGGGTCCATCGTGCAACGCATACCGCTCCGGTGAGCGAGATTTCGGAGCACCCACTGGGTGAGCAGGATGCCGTCCGCGGCAT
Organism: Gemmatimonadota bacterium; assembly: GCA_039591485.1. GTDB lineage: Bacteria > Gemmatimonadota > Gemmatimonadetes > Gemmatimonadales > GWC2-71-9 > JAOTVV01. The sequence goes on along the minus strand of JBDHDN010000055.1, from coordinate 6,562 downwards.
CGAGCAGGGGTGCCAGGGTCAGTTCGATCTCGTGCTGTTCCCAGATCACGCCCTGCGTCTCGCGCGCCTCGATGTACCCGACCTCGGCATGGCCGTACTTCACGCCCACCCCAAGGTCTGCTAACGTTGCCAGCGCCTGCCGCCTGAGCGCTTCCCCGAACACGAAGGGCGACGTGGCATGGTAGCCACGATCGTCGGCGCCGTAGATATCGTTCTCGTCCCACCGCTTGCCGAGGAAGTACTCGACCTCGCCCAACGCCCAGAGGTCGATACCGGCCTCCTCTCGCAGCAGGGCCGCAGCGCGCCGAATGATCGTGTTGGGCGACTGCGCCAGCGGAGCGCCGCTCCGGTCCACGTGGTCGCACAGTAGGACCATCGTCGGCTGCGGCGCGAAGGGATCGAGGAACGCGGTCTCGAGTCGTGGCCGGAGCACGATGTCCGAAGCGTCGGAGGGGATCCCCATGCCGCGAAACAGGCTGGAGCCATCCGCGCGCTCGCCACCTGCGAGAATGTCGTGCAAGTGCCGCTCGCCGCTCGGCACGAAGTCCAACGTCTTGAGCCATCCGTCGCCACCCACGTGCATCAAGCTCAGCACCCGCACGTTGCGGCTGCGGACGACGCTGACGATGTCGTCGAGCGTCCATGCCGCACGGGGGCGGCCGAGTTCCGTCACGAGGCCCTGGCCCGCCGAGCCAGGCAGTTCGTCAGCGCCCCATACCGTCACCGCCACACCTCACGCAGGAACTCTTGGATCTCGGGCACGCCTCCCTGGAACACGAGGTAGCCGTCGTGCGGCTCCCGTTCGGTCATGTCGCTGGCGAGCGGCGTCGTCATCAGGCGCCGAACGGTATCGGCGTCGTCGGGGTGGAGGCCGAGGGCCCAACCGAGCTTCACGTACGCCACCTCGGGCAGCATGTTCGCGAGGGGGACGACGCCCAATTCGAGAATCTCCCGTCCCGTCTCGTAGACGTGCATCTGCACGAAACCCCACAGCGTCTGCAGTGTCATGTACACCTGCACGCCGGCGTCCCGCGCGCGCTCGAGTGCCGGATAGATCACACGGTTCACGTGCCCGAGCCCCGTGCCGGCGATCACGAGTCCACGATAGCCCCGCTCCACGAGAGCATCGACCACGTCGGCCTTCATTCCGGGGTAGTAGTACACGATGCTGACCCGGTCGTCGAACGCCGCCCGGACGAGGGCGTCGCGGTCGGCTCTGCGCGGCTCCACGTCGTCCTTGAGCGGCGTGACCTTGCCCAGCTCCACCATGGCCACAGGAATGTCGCCGAGCGTGCGGAATGTGCTGCGGTAGGACGAGTGCATCTTGCGCACGCGCGTTCCGCGGTGGAGCAGATTGTAGCGATCGGATGTCGGACCGAACATGCACACCAACACCTCGGCGATCGGTCCGTGCGCTGCTGCCCAGGTCGCGTTGATCAAGTTCTGTGCAGCGTCGGATGAGGGGCGATCCGAGGAGCGCTGGCTGCCCACCATGATGATCGGGACCGGCGGCCGCTGCACCATGTAGCTCAGGACCGCTGCCGTATGGTGCATCGTGTCGGTGCCGTGTCCAATCACGATGCCGTCGTAGCCCTCCCGGATCGCCTCGCCACACTTCTCGGCGAGGATCACGTACTGCTCGGGACCCATGTTCTCCGAGAACACCCCGAACAGCTTCTCCGTTTCGAGGTTGCAAATGTCCGCCAGCTCGGGCACCGAGCCGTACAGCTCGCCCGGGCTGAACGCCGGGATGACGGCGCCGGTCCGGTAGTCGAGCCGCGACGCTATCGTGCCTCCCGTGCCGAGCAGCTTGACCATCGGCAGGGACGGATTGCGGGGGAACGCCTTCTCGGGGATCTGGTAGTGCGCCTCCCGGTACCCGATCTTCTCGAGCGACCTGACCGTGTCGTGGCGGATCCCCACGTTGTATCCCACACCGAGCTTGAGTACGAGATGAAGGTCGTCACTGGTCTCGGATCGTGGGAGCAGCAGACCTTCAAACGTCCCGCGTGTCGTCTCGGCGCGTACTTCGCACCAGACTGTGATCCCGAACCGCTCCATCACCGCCCGGGTAGGGCCGCGATAGCCCCGGTAGGGATCGGTGGTCGGTACCGTCATGCGGTCCCGCGCTGCGACGGCGCACTGAGTGCGGTTGTGAGTCGCTCGCGGATGTAACGCGGATCGAGCTGGCCAAGGAAGGCTGGCATCACGCGGCCCATGGCCCACCGCAGCACGCCTTCCGGGTCCGCGCCGTTCAGCGCCGAGGCCTGAGCGACCACCTCCGCGACACGCCGTTCGCACCGCTCGGCCGCGTCCTCCCGTACCCGGTAGCGTTCCAGGAGCACGTCCGGCTCGCGATCGGGATGCCGCACCAGATCGTCGAGCGCGCGCTCGGTCGCCTCGGGTCGGATCGTGCCAGCCTCGAGAGCGCGTACCAGCGGCGCGACCCGTTCGGGGGCCAACTCGGTATGCCCTCGTCGCTCGAGGAACGGTACCCGCTTCTCGAGGGCCGAGGCCACCCGCCGCGCCACCGCAGGCACTTCCGGCGCAACCGCGTCGAACGCGCCTGCCCAGGGTGAGCTTGCGAGACGGCGGGCAGCGCGTGTCTCCAGACCGAGCTCCTGGTAGCGCTGTTCGCGTGTCCAGGGCGGTTCCGGTAGTCTCGCGCGTACCGCGGCGACAGCGCGGTCGGACACGGGAAGTGGCGGTGTGTCGGTATCGGGGTACATGCGGTCCGGTCCGGGCAGAATCCGCTCGAAGCCGGTCGTTCCATCGGGCAACGCCTGGCGCGTCTCGGCCGGAATCCCAACCAGGGCCTCACTAGCCCGCAGCAGGATCTCGCGGGCAGCCGTGGCTGCGTCGTCCCGCGGCATCCAGACTAGCACGACACTGTCGGCCGCCGACGCCGTGACCGCTCGGCGCACGTCGCGCCACTCGTAGTCGGTGAGCGGTGAAGGGTCCTGATCGGAGTGCGCCATGAACGGTCGATGTTCGGGGCAGGCAATCACGCGGATGCGTTCGGCGAGCTCGCCCGCGAAGGTTCTCTGCGGCTGTGTGCGGTGCGACAAGAGACCGGAGAAGCCGCCGAGCCGGACCGCGACCGCGGTCTCACCGCGCTCGATCGCCTCCCGCAAGGGCAGGTGGCTGGATCCGCCCAGCTCACCCGTCACGTCCGCCACGAGCGCACTCACCTCCCAGGGAATGCCACCGTCTCGGAGGCGTACGACGTCGGCTCCGATCGCGCGGTTCTCCAACTCGGCCTTGATCCGCAGCAGGTTGAGCTGGCGGAACGCTTCGATATGGACGAGCCGGGGGAGGCCGCGGTGGTACGGCACACCCTTGATCTCGACCCGCCGCCCGCCGGCGACGGAGACGTTGACGTCCTGCCGTGCCGCCCCGGGACCACGACGGACCTTTCCGGTCACCTGTGCGATCCTGGCTACGAGGCGGGCACAGGCCTGCAGTTCCAGGGGGGTCAGGAGATCGGGCTCTGTCACGGTTTCGGTGAGGGGCATGCCGAGCCGGTCGGTCCGGAAGGTGATCCGGTGGCCCACGTCGCTCACTTCGCGGCAAGAGTCCTCCTCGAGCGAGAGCTGCCGGATCCGCAACGACCGGTCAATGCCCAACTCCGGCACGAGGAACGGGATCTCGCCGGTGAGTCCCACCATCGCAGTGCGCTGGAAGCCGGTCGGAATCGAGCCGTCCAGATACTGCTTCCGCATCACGTGCAGCTCTGACACGAGGTGCAGGTCGAGGAGCATCGCGACTTCGAGGGCAATGCTGACCGCTTCGTGGTCCATTGGGAACGGGGGCGTGTCGTCGATCTCGTACGTGCAGACCGAGCCACGCTCGAGGAGGTAGACGATTTCCTTCTTCGTCTTGAACTCCATCAGTGCGGTGCCATCGTACTCGCCGAGCTCGCTCAGTGTCGGCCGCATGTGGCGCAGCACTTCGGCATCACATCCATCGACGTAACGGCCTGCGGGACAGCGACAGAACAACTTCGAGCGAGTACGCAGCTGCTGGTGGACCTCGAGACCCGCCATGAAACCGAGGATCGCATAGTCCTCGGCCGACAGCGTACCGTAGGGACGATCGGGGAAATCGAGCGCCGCCTCCTTCCGCGGGTTCACATCGCCCGGTGGGCGCACGCTGTGATTCTGTCCTGTGGTCGCCTCGCTCACGCCATCCCTCACTGCCACTTCCTGGTGTCTACCCGGCACCGAACGGGCCGGGAGCGGCACGCCGGAAGATAGTCGGAGTTGCTGCCAGCGGTATTGGTGGCACGCCGAGACTGGGAGCCGCTAGGCATCCCGCTCCCACTCGCGGCGGATCCGATGCTGCTCTTCGAGCGTGGGTTCGCCGTCCGGCTTGATCTACCGGAACTCCCGCGCGGCATCACGCCTCACTCTGGCCCAGTCCCTCGGCAACCTGCGATCCCCGTCACTTTGATGTGGATGCCCGAGTCCGTACCTTCCTGCGACACAATGACTGGTGGATGGCGACCCGATGGCGAAGGACAAGCAGCCGCAGCGCCCGAAAGTCGATCCTCTGGCAGCGGAGATCGACGCGCTGCTCAAGAAGCTGCCCCACGCAGATCCCGGCCTCAAGGGAGAAGACGCACCACGGCCGGGCAATGTCGCTTCGGCCGCGCCGCGATCGGGTGCACCACCCACACGGACGCATGAGCGTCCACCGCCGTCCAGCGGGAAGAGCATCCTGGCAGTGTGGGGGGTCGTGCTGCTGGGGATCGTATTTGGCGTCGCGCTCACCCAGTGGCCATACCGGTCTGATTGCAGTTGGCCATTGTATGGCTACAGTGCAGTCGTCGCGCTGCTCCTGATCGTTGGGGCCTGGGGCGCCCTCGCGTCGTGGCGGCAGCGCATCGGAGCCGCTCACCTCGTGTCTGCGCTGGTGGTGTTCTGGGGTCTCGTGCTCGCCGCCGACGTGATCCTTCCCCGGATCGGGTACGCCGTCGATGCTGCAACCTGGCGCTGCCAGCCGCCGACCCCCGTAACACCGGGGCCGCCGGTCGTGGTGCCGCCACCGGCGACGGTCGAGCCGGGAGTGGCCGGGCCGCAAACGGAGAGCCCGTTGCCCGGCGCTACCGTCCCTGCGCCGGATTCGGCGCAACTCAGTCCGGATACTGTCTTGGGAGGCGATAGCCAGCCCGCGCCCGACTCTATTCCGGGCTGAGGTGCGGATGCCTCAGTGCTCGCGGAGCTTCTGCAGCAAGGCCAGCGGATGGACGGGTTTTCGCAGGATGCCCTTGATCCCGAGATCGGCTACCTGCTCGGCTACCCGCACCGGATCGCCTCGCGTCACCAGGAACAGGGCCGTATCAGGGAGGTTCGCGCGGATCACCTCGAGCTGCTCGCGCAGCTCTTGAACGTCACCATCGAGCACGGCACAGGTGAACCCGTGCTGTCCGCCACGGGCGATATCGGCAGCCTCCGCGAGCGATTCCGTGCGTAGCACGTCCATATTGGCGGCGCTGAGCGCCTCCTCGGCGTCGCGCAGGGTACGCCCCGATCCGGCGAGCAGCACCCCGTTGCTCACGGACTCCGGGGCCTCGGTATCCTCGTCCGGCTCCACGGTATCGCTCTCCTCGGGGAGTGTCAGGGGCCGAGCGATGCATTGGTAGCCCTTGATGGTCCCGTCATGCGCCGGACGGCGCGTGGCGGACAGGAGAGCCGTGAACCGTCCACCATCCTTCGTGACCAGCCGTACCTCGAGATCCCCGACGGAGCCGAGCGTGCTCATCTGTACCTGAAACCGACGGATGTCCACGGGATCCGCAAACAGCTGGCGTCCATCCATGCCGAGGAACTCTGACCGCGTGTACCCGAACAGCTCGACCGCTGCCCCATTCACGTCCTCGATCTCGCCGTCGCGTGCGGTGAGGTAGATCGCATCCCAGGACTGCTCGAAGAGCATGCGATAGCGCTCGCGCGACTCGGAAAGCTCCTGTTCGAACCCGCTGCGTCCCTTCACGTCCCGCGCCACCGCCAAGACGTAGCGTTGCTCACCGACGGTATGAGTCGCCACGGCGATCTCGACGGGGAAGGTACTCCCGTCGCGCCTTCGGTGAGCGCCTGACAGGAACAGTGGGCGGCGCGTGTCGCGCGTCTCGGTGAACTCGAGCTCGACCTCGACTGGCGGAATGACCGGGAATTCGATGTGCAGCTCGTGCAGCCGGCGTCCGATCGCATCGTCGCGCGAGCGCCCGATCCAGCGGGCAGCTGTTTCGTTGAGGTCGATCAGCTGCTCGGTCCGCGGATCCGTGACGAAGATCGCCTCGCCAGCGTGGTCCATCAGGGCGCGAAACCGGAACCACTCACGCTCGCGGTCCTCCCGAGTCTGGGTTTCGGCGGCGATGGTCGCCTGGGCGCGCTCGAGGTCTGCCGTCCGCTCCTCGAGAAGCCGACGCAGGTCACGGCACGCGCTGTCGAGCTGCAGGGTCGTTTCTTTGTACTCGGTGATGTCATGCGCCACCAGCGTGACCGAGACGACGCCGCCATCTCTCAGATTAGGCGTGAGGCGGCAATCGTACCAGGCTTCC